>DATHNH010000083.1:0-6495 GCA_035486255.1 Solirubrobacteraceae bacterium
CGAGCAGGGTGTGTTCGGCGAGGTCCCCGAGAATCTCCCTGCGCTGCTGTATGCGCGCAAGCTCCAACGTCGGGCTGCCACAGCGGGACTGCACCCCTCCTCGCGGCCCTCCGGCGAGGAGCGAGCTCGGAGTGGGGCGACCGGCGACGATCGGCCGGCCGGCGACGCGGCGGGCAAGGATCGAGTACGGCCGGCATCCGCGGGGAGCATCCGGGAGCCAGACGTCGCTGGCGCCGATCAGCCATCCTTCGACGCGATCGGCGAGCGCCTGTTCGCGCTCGTCGACGAGGCGCGCCTGGCGCACATCGATCCCGAGCTGGCATTGCGCGCGGCGGCAGGGCGATTTCGCGAGAGGATCGGACACCCGGAGAACGGACCACAAGAGTTGGGACCCCAAGGAGAGCAATGAGCCAGATCGAGAGAGTCCATGCCCGTCAGATCCTCGACAGTCGGGGCAACCCGACCGTGGAGGCCGAAGTTGTGTTGCGCTCGGGTGTCCACGGTCGTGCTGCCGTACCCTCGGGCGCCTCCACCGGCGAGTTCGAGGCCACGGAGCTGCGCGATGGTGGCCAACACTGGGCCGGAAAGGGTGTCACCTGTGCTGTGGCAGGTGTAAACGGCGAGATTGCCGCTGCGGTGGGGGGGATGGATACAGCCGACCAGCGGGGCCTCGACGAGGCGCTGATCGCACTCGACGGGACTCCCAACAAGTCGCGCCTCGGCGCCAACGCGATTCTCGGCGTGTCGCTCGCTGCCGCCTACGCGCAGGCCTCCGAGGAGGGACTGGCGCTATGGCGCTATTTGGGAGGAGAGGCCGCTCGCGTGCTGCCTGTGCCGATGATGAACGTGCTCAACGGTGGCGCCCACGCCGACAACAAGGTGGACTTCCAGGAGTTCATGATCGTCCCCTGCGGCGCCCCGACGTTCTCGGAGTGCCTGCGCATGGGGTCGGAGGTGTTTCACGCGCTCAAGCGCACCCTGCACGAGCGTGGCCTGTCCACCGCCGGTGGGGACGAGGGCGGCTTCGCCCCCGATCTCGGCTCCAACGAGGAGGCGCTGGAGATGCTGGTTGCCGGTATCAGGGCCGCTGGGTACGAGCCCGGGGCGGATGTCGCGATCGCGCTGGACCCGGCCACCAGCGAGCTGTTCCGGGACGGCTCGTACGTGTTGGAGCACGAGGGCCGCACACTCAGCGCGGTCGAGCTCGCCGACTATTGGGCGGAGTTGGCCGGGCGCTACCCGATCGTCTCGCTCGAGGACGGCATGGACGAGCAGGACTGGGATGGCTGGAAGGCGCTCACCGACCGCCTCGGCGCGAAGGTCCAGCTCGTGGGCGACGACCTGTTCGTCACCAACACCGAGCGCCTGAGCCGTGGCATCGAGCTGGGCGTGGCCAACTCGGTCCTCATCAAGGTCAACCAGATCGGCACGCTTACAGAGACGCTGGCGGCGATCGCGATGGCCCGCGAGGCCGGCTATACAGCGGTCATGAGTCATCGCTCCGGCGAGACGGAGGACGTCACGATCGCCGATCTCGCAGTCGCCACCGGTTGCGGGCAGATCAAGGCCGGCGCTCCCTCACGCTCGGACAGGGTGGCGAAGTACAACCAGCTGTTGCGGATCGAGGAGCAGCTCGGGGCCGACGCGGAGTTTCCCGGGCGATCGGTATTCCGTAGCTGACGCTCCGACAGGCGTCGTCGCTTGGCTTTGAGCCGGCGGTCCGCGTTGGCAGATCCGTAACCGCCGAACGTCGGACGCCCGCGTCAAGGGAGATGGCAGAAGTCTCGCCTCCATGCAGGAGCTGGGCCGGCAGGGTCGAATGCGGACCTATGCCTGCCGCTTCAGCCTCCGCGTCCAGGACTCCGCGCCCTCGCCAAGCGGCGTCCGCCCGTCCGACGCCGCGTGTGCGTTGGGACCGATTGGGACGCATCGCGATGCTGGGCGTGATGGTGGCGATCCTCTATCTCTACCTGAGCGCCGGCGTGCGGCTGTTCTCCGCCTGGGGCGAGTCCAAGCGCGACAGCATCCAAGCGAGCGGGCTCGAACGCCAGCACAAGGCTCTCCAACAGCAGCATGCGTTGCTCTCGAACCCCGGCACCGTGCAAGCGGAGGCTCGGCGCCTCGGCATGATCCGTCCAGGGGAGCAGGCCTACATCGTGAGTGACTTGCCGGCGAACTAGTCTCGATCTTCTGGACTTCATGGAACGCCGGCCGCGAGGGCGCTGCTAGCCTCGCCCTCGTGCCCGGCTTCGACAACGCCATCAACCAGTGGAGAGAGGGCGAGCGGCGCCTTTCCCGAGCCGACCCCGAGCGTTTGTCGATCCTCCAGCGCATCTCGGACACGCTCGTGGTGGAGCTGCGCAAACGCCTCGGCGGGCGCTTCTCCGCCGAGGAACTGGCTGAGCTATACGGCAGGGGCACCTCGTGGTGTTTGCAGCTTGCGATGGAAATCGCCCCGGAGGATCCGTGGGCGTGGGATTCGCGGACCGTCGTGGACGCCGCTTTCGCGCGCTACCTGCGCGAGGCCGTCGACTACGCCGGCGGGCGTCTCCTCCCGACCGAGAGCTAGGTGTAAGACCCGAGCCGGCTAGGGCCTGTCGCGCGGGACGAAAGATCGGGTGAGTCCGAGGTCTCCAGGGAGCTGATCTACAAGCGAGACAAAGGCCAATGCCTTGAAACAGGGTTCTTAGTCGTCGGAGCCCGTGCGGCGGATCACTATACGGTCCTCTTCGACCGTGACGTCCACCTGGCGGTGACCCGCCCAATGCTCGGCGTAGACCGGGTTGTCCTGAATCGCCGGGTCCAGCCACAGGCCGTAGCCCTCTTCGCCATGGTCGAAGGTGCCCTCGAGTGGGGTCGCCTCGCGTGGGGATCTGCGTCCGCGCCGGCTGCGTCTGCGGCGAGGAGCCGTCGCGGGCTCCTCCTCCTCGTCGTCTGTGGCGCCTTCGGCTTCAGCCTTCTCGCGCTCGACCTTCTCGGCTTCGGCCTTCTCGCGCTCGACTTCCATCGCGGCCTCGAGTTCGGCGGCGATCAACTCGTCGTCCTCGGCGCGCAGGTCGATCTCCTCTGGGTATGTAGCGGCGGCGTTGGTGCTGTCGGAGGGACTGTCGTCGCCGAGCAGGTCGTTCTGGCGCTTGAATTGCTCGATCTCCTGCACGGTGACCTCGAGCTGATGGGCCACCCAAGCGTCGGTACGACCTTGTCGTACCCAGCTTCGGATCTGGTTTAGGTGCGGGCGCAGTGATCTACGAGCCATGAACGGCTCGGGAGACTAGCGCATGCTCCACCGGCTCGCGTCGAACGTCCGCAAAGGGTCTCCGATGCCACTCCATCGAGGCTTGCGCGATTCTGTCTCAGCGGATGCACATATTCGGGTCTCACTCGCGTTCAGTGGGACGGAAGACTATGCTTGCCATAGGGCGGGGCCGGGGGCGATCTCGCCCTATGTCCATGGGCAACTAGAAGGGTGCAATCGATGCTGGTTCTGACGCGCAAGCCCAACCAGAGCATCATGATCGGCGACGACATCGAGGTTTCGGTGCTCTCGGTGGTGGGCGAGAAGGTTCGGATCGGCATCCACGCGCCGCATGACATCCCTGTATTCAGAACAGAGATATATCTGGAGATTCAGCGCGAGGGAGGGCAGCACGACAGTCCCTCGAGCGACGCCGTCCGCGCGGAGGTGGACAACGCGCTGGACAAGCTGGGCGAGTCGTCTTAGAACGAACGTGCTTCAAAGATCGGCACGTCATGGCGTCCCTGGACGCGGCGCTGGATCGTCACATGCCGTCTTGCTCGTGCCACCAGCACGAGCTTCAACGACCCGCGACACCCAGCTTGGCCCATCAACACCCAGGCGCACCGCCTGTTTTGAAACGCGTCTCAGCCCAGTAGCAGGTAAAGCGTGCGGAACATGACGACCGTCACCGCCGCCGCGGTCAAGATCAAGGCGAGTACGAGCAGCAGGAAGCGCACCGACCCGCGTTTGTGACGTCGCTCCACCTCGCGCTTGATGGCGCGCTGCTCGGCGGTGCGCCGCAGCGACGCACGCCGATGGCGCTCCATCGAGATCTCGCGGGCGAATGCCCGCTCGATCTCCGTGAGACTCTGCCGCATCTTCATGGCGACGTCTCGCCGCTCGGACACCGCCGGCGAAGTCGGTGGTCGGCGTCCCCAGTCGCTCGCCTGCCGGTCGATCGGGGGTCCCGTCGATCGCGGATCGGTACGCCGGCGAATCGACCGCGCCTCGAAGGGGGTGCGTCATTGCCGGGTACGGCGATAGGACGCCACGAAGGGCCCCTGTCGAGGCATGTGCGCGCGCTTTTCATTCGCTAGCCGACCGGCGCCTTTCCCTCGGCGCGCTCGTAGATCTTGACGAAGCGCAGGTAGTTCTCTGCGATCCGGCGTGCGCCCTCTGAGCGTTCGATCTTGCCGTCGACGTATTCCTTGAGTGGGCTCCACCAGATCGAGCGGCCGATCGCAAAGCCCACGAAGCCGTCCACCGGAGCGGCTTGCTCCAGCCAATGATCGACCTTGGCATCATCGGCGCCGCGACCCAACACCACGCACACCACGCCGTCGCGCCCACCCGTGCGTGCTTGGGCGGCGAGCATCTCGCAATCGGAGCGCTCGTCGACGCCCTCGATCTTCCAGATGTCCACCTCGATGCCCGCGTCCTGGATCTCGGTGATTGTGCGACGCATCAACTCGGGCCGCAACTCCGCGTCATAGCGCTCGCTGCTGCCATCCACCGCTTGCAATTGCGCCTCCTCGGCCGGCACGAGCAGCTCGAACAGGAACTTGCGCTGCTTGGAGTGCAGCCAGTCGGAGAGACGCTTCAGCTTGCCCAGCTGCTCGCGGTTTTCCGCGGCATTCCCATCCGGGTTGTAGCGGACGAGCACCTTCGTGAAATCCGGGTCGAAGCTCTCGATGTGCTCGCCGAACTCGTCTCCATACTGGAAGTCGAACATGTTCTGGCCCGAGCGCTCGGCTGGCATCGCCAGCTTCAAGCCTCCGGCGTGGGCTTCCTCGGGAACAGTGCCACCGAACTGCTCGTCCACGAGCACGCCGGTCACGGATGCGTCCGCTCCCGAGGCGACCGCGCGCTGCAAGCCCTCGAAGATGAGGTGCTTGGCATCGGCGATCATCGCGGTCTGTTCGGGGTCGGGTTCGCCCTCGATCCCAAAGAACTTCTTCTGGAAGGAGCCTCGGTGGTCGAACGCGAGGATGTAGAGCTTCTTCTCGTAGCCGAGTTGCATCGATCGGTTTCCTTTAGCAGTCGCTGGTAGCGCCTCGCCGCCGCGCCCACGTGGACGCCTGCAGGTCGCCGGCGAGGGACAATTGCACTCTATCGCCGGGGCCCTCGCCAGGGGGCCGAGATACGCCCTTAGAATGGACCGATGCCCTCAGGCGCCGATCTCTTCGTGGTCTGCAAGAAGTGTGGCTCGGAGGTCAGCCCGTACGTCACGGAGTGCCCCTACTGTGGCCACAGGCTGCGTCGGCGCGCGCCAAAGCTGCCGCGTGACCGCTTGCGCGAGCCACGCAAAGGGCCACTGCGACGGGCGTCGCTCGGCCGCTTGCGCAGCGGCGAGATCGCCGGAGTTCGCGTCGACACATCTCCGTACGCGACGATCGTCCTCGTGGCGGCCAGCTGTGGCGTGTGGATCGCGGCACAGGGCGCTTATGTGAATCTCGGCAAGCTCGTGATCGCGGGTTCGCTGCACCGCGACTGGTGGCGATTGCTGAGCAGTCAGTTCGTCTACGGCAGAGGTTTCTCTAGCGGCATGTTCATGTTCGCCACATTGCTCTCCGTGGCAATCTTCGGTGCGCTGATCGAGCGTCGCCACGGACCGCTGGTGGTGCTCATGTTGTTCTTCTTGGCGGGTATCACAGGCGGCCTCGCCGCCGAGGCGGTGTACGCGTTCCCGATCGTCAGCGGAGCGAATGCGGGTGCGCTCGCGCTGCTCGGGGCATGGGCCGCGCCCAAGCTCGTCTCGGCACGAGCGGGCGACTACTACGACGGCGATCTGCTCGCCACCGCCGCAATCGCGGCGGTGCTGCTCGCGATGCCGTATGCCCGACCGGAGGTCAGTTGGCTCGCGGGAGTCATCGGGGCCGCGCTCGGCTTGACGCTGGGGTTCGGCTTGAGTCGCGCAAGGACAGTTTGAGTGGATGCGACCCGAGGGTCGGACGGTGAAGGACAGCCGCCGCACGCGAGCGCAGGCGTTCACGTCGCGCATGGGGCCGTCTGTCGCCGCCAGACGGCCCCATGCGGCCTATGATGGGACGGCTTTGCCCGACCGTTCCTACACCGCAGCCGAAGTGGACGCGGCCCTTGCGGCGCTGGTCGAGCCTGGACGGCTTGCGCACGCGCAGGACATCGTCGTGCATGCGGCTCCGGCGCTGCAGCGAGTGCTTGCCGAAGCGCTCAGCGAAGGCGGCTGGTTCGGGGAGGCGCACGAGGCCGAGGTGAGCCGCATCGTGGGCGAGCAGGAC
>DATHNH010000084.1:0-3916 GCA_035486255.1 Solirubrobacteraceae bacterium
GAGCCTTCCAGACACCATGCGCGTCAACTCCATCCGCATCGCGCTTGGCGGCAACGTCCCGAACACCGGCCGTAGCTCGGCGATCATGCGATCGCGTCCCTCGGGGCTCGAATCGTCCCCGCTTGCCAGCGCTCGCTCGACGCGGAAGCGCACGAACGGCACCGCTTGCTGCACGGCCGAGGCGATCGCCTCCGCACCGCCCGTTTGCACGAGCTCAGCCGGGTCGGCACCCGCCGGCAGCTCCACCACGCGCAGCTCGAGCTTGCGCCGCGCCGCTAGCCGTGAGGCCTTGAGCATCGCCTCCTGGCCCGCGCTGTCGGCGTCGAGCGCCAGCAGCACAGTTTGAGCCAGGCGTCCCAGCTCGCCCACCTGCTCGTCGGTGAGCGCCGTCCCCATCAAGCCCACCGTGTTCTTGAAACCGGCTTGGTGCAGCGCGATCACGTCGGTGTACCCCTCGCACAAGATGACCTCTCCGGCCTTCGTAGCCGAGATCCGCGCCAGATCGGCACCATAGAGGTGGCGACCCTTGTGGTACACGTCGTTGTCCGAGGTGTTCAAGTACTTCGGGCGCTGCCTATCGCGCATCGCGCGCGCGCCGAAGCCGAGCACGCGCCCGCGCATGTCCGCGAGCGGAAACATGATCCGCGAGCGGAAGCGGTCATACAGACCACTTCGTTCCTGTGAGCGCTGCGCCAACCCCGTCTCGTAAAGCTCTGCCTCGGAGAAGCCGCCGCGCCGCGAGGCAAGCAGCACACGATCCCAGGCGCTCGGCGCGTAGCCGACCCGAAACTCCTTCAAGATCGCCTCGCTCAGTCCGCGCCCCTCCAGATAGCCGCGAGCCTGAGCAGCCTCCTCGGACTCCCACAGGTAGCGCTCGTAGTACGCGCAGGTACGCGTGAGCAGCTCCAGCAACCGCTCCCTCCGCGCCCGACGCTTGGCTTCTTGTGGATCCTCGCGCTCCAGCTGCAGCTCGACCCCCGTCCGATCGGCCAGCAGCTCGAGTGCTCCCTTGAAATCGACGCCCTCGGTCTCCTGCACGAACGTGAACACGTCCCCGGAGGCCTGGCAGCCGAAGCAGTAGTAGACCTTCTCCACCGGCTCCACGCTGAAGGAGGGAGTGCGCTCGTCGTGGAAGGGACACAACCCCTCGTAGCTGCGCGGCCCGGCTCGACGCAGTTCCGTGCGCGTGGAAACCAGCTCCACGAAATCGATCGCGTCGCGCACGCGATCGCGCGATTCGGGTGTATAGCGCGCCATTCGAGCCTACGCTAGCCCTTCGGCGCCACCGCCGCCGTCGACAGCCGCTCGCCGGCCCGCCGGCGGCCGCCTTCCCATCAGCGAGCGAACACGCGCGGGACTTCCAGGTCGGTGTACTCCCGGATGCAGTACCTGTCGGTCATCCCAGCCACATAATCGGTGACGCGTTCAGCAAGGTCGTCACGAGCCGTCCCGTCGTCGCCGCCGGAAGAGCCTGCGCTCGGCAACAGCTCTGGGTGGCGCACGTAATGCTCGAACAGCTTGCGCACGACATTCGCGATACGAGCATGCTCGGCGCGCACGGCCGCGCCGAGATAGACGTGCTCGAACATGAAGGTGCGCAGCTGCGCCATCGCCGGCCCGGCCACCGGCCCTTGCACGATGTCCCCCGCCTCGGCCGAGTGCTCGACCATGTCGTGCACGAGCGCGTCGATCCGCTGCGATCCGGTCGACCCGAGCACCGCGATCGGCTGCTCGGGCAGCTCCTCCTCGCGCAGCAGCCCCGCACGCATCGCATCGTCGATGTCGTGGTTTATGTAAGCCACACGGTCGATCAGACGCACAATCCGCCCCTCGAGCGTGCTCGGCAATGGTGCGCGACTGGAATGGCAGGCGATCCCGTCGCGCACCTGCTCGGTCAGGTTCAGGCCGGCGCCATCGCGCTCCAGGCGGTCCACGACGCGTAGCGAGTGCTCATAGTGGCGGAACTCACGGCCGAAGCGCTCTTTCAAGCACTCGTCCAGCGCCTCCTCGCCGATGTGCCCAAACGGCGGATGACCGAGATCGTGGCCGAGCCCGACCGCCTCGACGAGGTCCTCGTTGAGCGCGAGTCCGCGCGCCACGGTGCGTGAGATCGTCGTTACCTCGAGCGTGTGAGTCAGGCGCGTCCGATAATGGTCGCCGAGCGGAGCCACGAACACCTGTGTCTTGTGGGTGAGTCGCCTGAAGGCCTTGCAGTGGACGATCCTGTCTCGATCGCGTTGAAACGGAGTGCGCAGCCCACAATCGTCCTCGGCCTGCGCTCTGTGCGCCGGATACGAACGCGCCGCCAAGGGCGAGAGCTCGCGATCCTCGATCTCCTGGCGACGCTCGGCGAAGCTCGCGGCGATGGACTTCGTGTCGTTTGCGATGGTCACGCAACCGATTGTTGCAGCGATGCAGGACCTGTCTCGGCAGGGATGTGCGGCTGGGACGCATCGACAGCCAGCCTCCTGACGCGGCGATCGGTTGCGGGCATCAAGCGCACGTGCGCGTGATGCCCGAGCATCTCGGAGACCGCGCGCTCGACCTCGCCGAGAGCTCGCTGCTCGCCGCTCGGCGCATCACTCAGCGGACTTCCAAGCGCCTCTGTCATAAAGGTGTGTGCCGGCTGGCTCAAAGGGAAAGCTGCGACTGCCCGGGTCTCGAGGGAGGACTCGGACGACCAGCATGAGCGGCACACGACCCCGCCGGCGGCTCCGGAGAAGCCGACGAGATGCTCGGACTCGCCACAGCACGCGCACGCGCTCAACTGCGGTGCGATGCCGGCGGCGACAAGCAGCTTCAGACGAAATGCCAGAGCACTCGCGCGAGTCGCCTCGGCCGGGTTCGCGTCGAGCAGCGATAGCTCGCGGCAGAGCAGGTTGAACACCCCCGGGTGCGGCTCCGCTGTCTCGAACAGGCGCCCTACCGCGTCGCAGGCGCGCGCAGCGGCATCCAGCGCGCGCGCATCGCCGCGCAGACTTGGATGACCGTCGACGGTTTGCGCCCCCGTGACGGTCAACAGCTCGCCACGCCCTTCATGCATCTCGATCCGCAGGCGAAAGAACGGCTCCAGTCGCCCCCCAAAGCGGCTGCGCGCGCGACGAACCCCCTTCGCGATCGCGCTCACGCGCCCGCGTTGCGGCGTGTAGACATGCAGGATCCGATCCGCCTCGCCGTAGCGCATCGAGCGCAGCACGACGGCTTCGGTCTTCACGAGTCCCGACATAGGCCGATCGAGTCTAAGATCGTGCCCGGCGGATAGATCCAGGTCGCTCGCGTTCGTGCGCCGATCCCATGGCGCGATCCTTTCGCGCAGGCAGTAGACAATGAGCAGTTGCGAGCGCATGCTCACATCGGAGAGGATTCGGCGTAGGACGTAGCGGCAATCGCCTCACGAGGCTGGACCTCACGAGGCTGGGGATCTAGGGAGAGACATCCCCTCAGGGAGGAAGGCGTCGCCAGGGATCGGTGGCATATATGGCTGCCCTTTCCAGGATGGGCCAACAACAAAATAGGAGGGTTGACGCTTATCCGTTATCTATGTGCAACTTCGACTAGTGCTGCCATTGCGGCTATGGTCGGGATGGCCCAATTCGGTTCCCGCGACGACCGCCTCGAGCGCAAGCCGAGCACACGGTTCCTGCTCAATCGCAGGCACGACCCGGTAGCGCGAGACGCGCTCGTATATCGCGTAATGCCCCTGGCCAGGAGGATCGCGTCACGGTACCGGCCACCACGGGCCGCGGACTTCGACGATCTGGTCCAGGTGGGCCTGATAGCCGCCACAGATGCGATCACCGCCTGGGATCCCTCGGGTGCCGCGTTCACGAAGCATGTCGCGATGACGATCCACTATCGGATCACCGACTATGTTCGGATGCGGGCCCATCGCAGCGAGCGTGGCTTCGACGATGCG
>DATHNH010000085.1:0-11061 GCA_035486255.1 Solirubrobacteraceae bacterium
ACCGTCCGGTGATGGCGCATATCCTCGATCTGCTCGAACATCACGGCTTCGAGGAGGTGATCGCCAACCTGCACTACTTCCCCGAGTCGATCGAGCAGTACTTCGGCGCGCGCCTGAGCTACCGCTTCGAGCAGGAACTGCTCGGTACCGCGGGGGGAGTGCGCGGCTGTGCTGACTTCTTCGGTGACGACTCGTTTGTGGTGATCTCAGGCGATGCGCTCACAGACATCGACCTGAGCGCCTTCGCGGCCCGTCACCGCGAAGCGGGCGGGATCGCGACGCTTGCCGTAAAGAAGGTCTCCGACACACGCGAGTACGGCGTCGTCTTGCATGACCGTGATGGGCGCATCACCGGCTTTCAAGAGAAGCCAAGCCCCGAGGAAGCGCTCTCAGATCTCGGTAACTGCGGCATCTACATCTTCAGCCCGGAGATCTTCGACTACTTCCCCGATCGCCCGTTCGTGGACTGGGCTCAAGACGTGTTTCCAACCTTGCTCGAGAACGACATCCCGTTCCACATCCATGAGGTGCGCGAGTACTGGAACGATGTCGGTTCATTGGCGGAGCTACGTCAAGGCACCTTCGACGCCCTGCGCGGCGAGTTGCGCCTGCAGGTCGAGGGTCGCGAGGTCGCCCCGGGCTTGACCGTCGCGGGGGAGAGCGTCGTGCCGCGGAGCGCCGAGATCGAGGGATCTGTCTGGATCGGTCGCGACGTGGAGCTGGGCGAGAACGTGCGCCTCACGGGCCCGCTCGTGCTGGGCGATGGAGCACACGTGGGTGACGGAGCCCAGTTGCGCGACAGCATCCTGCTTCCCGGAACCGAGGTCGCCCAGGGTGCGATCCTGATCGGCGCGATCGCCGGGCACGCGGGAATTCTGGAGAGCCTACGACCCAGGTAAGCCCGAGTCTGTCTGCAGACCACCGAGGGCATGGCCTCCCACCAGGGCATGTCCTCCCATTAGGATCGCCTCCGCTAGGGCATGTCCTCCGCCTCCCACTTGGATCGGATTGTACGTGTCGAACATCCGTGCAAACCGACACATGGAAGCGGCCAACAGGGGTACGATGGATGCACATCGTCTCCGAGTGAAGGGAGTCCCTGATGCAGATAGACATCAAGGGCCGCAATGTCCCGGTCACCGACGACATGCGCGAGCATCTGGAGCGCCGGCTGGAGAAGGTATCCCGCCAAGTCTCCGAGTTCGCCCGCTTGGAGTTCGAGATATTCAGGGAGCCCAATCCGCGCGTCGCCGACAGCGACGTGGCCGAGGCGACTCTCTACCTCAAGGGCATCACGCTCAGAGCACGCGACTCCTCGCCGCAGATGCTCCATTCGCTGAACCTGGTCGTCGACGAGCTGGCGCGCCAGGTCAAGCGCCACCGCGACAAGCGACGTCATCGCCGCGAGGCGCATGCTGCCGCCGCGGCTGCGGCGACACCGGTGCGGCCCTCGCCCGCGGTCGAATAGCCGTCCCCGTCGGCCGGCTGGGACCGGCAGCGCGCCCTGGCCTGACGCGAACAGCGATCTACGCCGATCGGCGGCGACCGGCAGCGCGCCCTGGCTTGATGCGAACGGCGATCTGCGCAGATCGGTGGCGACCGTCGGCGGCGTAGTCGGTACCCTGAGCGCATGTCGCTTTTCGATCGTGCGCTCAACATCGGCGAGGGCAAGAAGTTCAAGGCCTATGAGAAGCGCGTCGCGCTGATCGGCGCCTACGAGCCCGAGCTGGAGCTCGAGACCGACGACGAGTTGCGTGAGCGCATGAACGAGTTGCGCGGGCGCGCTCGTAACGGCGAGTCGCTCGACGATCTGTTGCCCGAGTGCTTTGCGATCGTGCGCGAGGCCGGCAAGCGCACGATGGGAATGCGCCACTTCGACGTGCAGTTGATCGGAGCGATGACGCTGCACGACGGCTGCATCGCCGAGATGAAGACCGGCGAGGGCAAGACGCTGACGGCGACACTCGCCGTGGTGCTCAACTCGCTGGCGCCGCGCGAGGGCGCGACCGGCTCAGACGCGACCGACCGCGAGGGCGTGCACGTCGTGACCGTCAACGACTACTTGGCTCGCCGCGATGCCGCCTGGATGAGCCCGATCTACAACGCGCTGGAGGTCAGCGTCGGGGTGCTCCAGAACCAGCAGCCCTACGACGAGAAGCAGCTCGCCTACTCCTGCGACGTCGTCTATGGCACCAATTCCGAGTTCGGCTTCGACTATCTGCGCGACAACATGGCCAAGGATCTGTCGGAGAAGGTCCAGCGTGGCCATCCGTTTGCGGTCGTGGACGAGGTCGACAACATCCTGATCGACGAGGCACGCACGCCGCTGATCATCTCCGGCGCCCCCGAACAGGCGGCTGACTTCTACGTGAAGTTCGCCCGTCTGGCACCGCGCATGATCGCCGGTAAGACGCCGGAGGGCATGGATCCGCGCTCCAAGAAGGAGTTCGTAGCTGAGTTCGACTACGAGATCGAGGAGAAGCAGAAGACCGTGGCGATCACCGAGCTCGGTGTCGCCAAGGCTGAGCGGTTCCTCGGCATCGATCACCTTTACAGGGCCGAGAACGGCCATCTCGTCAATCACTTGATCCAGGCGCTCAGGGCGGAGTCTCTCTACAAGCGCGACGTCGACTACGCGGTGATCGACGGCGAGGTGAAGATCATCGACGAGTTCACGGGCCGGATCCTCGATGGCAGGCGTTGGTCCGAGGGCTTGCACCAGGCGGTCGAGGCCAAGGAGGGCGTGAAGGTACAAGAGGAGAACCAGACGCTCGCCTCGATCACCTACCAGAACTACTTCCGCCTCTACGACAAGCTCTCGGGCATGACCGGCACCGCGCTCACCGAGGCGACCGAGTTCATGAAGATCTACGAGCTGCCGGTGGTGCAGATCCCGACGAACATGCCGATGGTCCGCGACGATCGCAACGATCAGGTCTACAAGACCAAGGAGGGCAAGTGGGAGGCGGTCGTCAAAGAGATCGCCGCACGCCATGAGAACGGCCAGCCGGTGCTCGTCGGCACGATCTCGGTCGAGGTCTCAGAGCTGCTCGGCGAGCGCCTGAAGAAGCGCGGTGTAGCGCACACGGTGCTGAACGCCAAGCCCGAGCACGCCGCGCGTGAGGCTGAGATCGTCGCCGAGGCGGGCCAGCCGGGCGCCGTCACGATCGCTACCAACATGGCCGGTCGCGGGGTCGACATAAAGCTCGGCGGCAATCCCGAGCATTTGGCGCGCCAGCAGCTTGCAAAGCAGGACATCGATCCTGAGGATCCCGCCCACGAGCAGCGACTGGCGGAGCTGCTGCCGAGCATCGAGCAGCAGGTGCAGGCCAATCGCGAGCGCGTCATGGCCGCGGGAGGCTTGTTCATCTGCGGCACCGAGCGTCACGAGTCGCGGCGCATCGACAACCAGCTGCGCGGGCGCGCGGGTCGTCAGGGAGACCCCGGCGAGAGTCGCTTCTTCCTCTCGGCCGAGGACGACCTCGTGCGCCTGTTTGCCGGTGATCGCATCTACAAGATCCTCGACCGTCTCGGCGGCGTGGACGAGGAAGGCAACGAGGAGCCGATCGAGGCGGGCATGCTCTCCAAGCAGATCGAGAAGGCTCAGAAGAAGGTCGAGGAACAGAACTTCCTGATCAGAAAGCGCGTGCTCGAGTACGACGACGTGATGAACGAGCAGCGCCGCATCATCTATGCCTATCGCGACGAGGTGCTCGAGGGCAAGGAGATGGGCGAGGAGGCGCGCGAGCAGGTGGTCAAGACGATCGAACGCACGATCGAGCAGTACACCCCCGGCGATTACATGGAGGACTGGGACCTCGATGGGCTGTTCACGGCCCTCGGCCAGTTTTTTCCCGTGGAACTCGGCGATGACGATCTCGACCCGGAGACGATCGACAGTGGCTACTTGACCGACCAGATCAGCCAGACGGCCATCAGGCAATACGAGGCGCGCGAGCAGGAGCTCGGCACGGAGCTGATGGGTGCGCTGGAGCGCTTCTTGATCTTGCAGATCATCGACGAACGCTGGCGCGAGCACCTTTACGACATGGACTACCTGCGCGAGGGTATTCATTTGCGTGGGTTCGCCCAGATCGACCCGCTGGTGGCCTACAAGAACGAGGCGTTCACGTTGTTCGGCGACCTGATGAACAGCGTGTGGGTGGACTTCACGCGCATGATCTTCAACGTGCAGGTCAGCGTCGACGGTCAAAACGGTGGGGGCGCAGGAGCGCCGGCCCCCGCGTTCGCGGCCTCTGGCAACGCCACGCGTGCAGGGCGTGTCTCCTACTCGGGTGGCTCGAGCGCCATGGGCGCCGGAGCGATCGCGGCTGCCGCCGCGGCGGCGGGACCCAATGGCGGTGCCTACGAGGGCGAAGGCGAACCGCTGGAGGCACTCCCGGTCGTCGAGCAGCGCGTCACCGACTCAGAGCATGAACTTGGCCGCAACGACCCCTGTTGGTGCGGTAGCGGCAAGAAGTTCAAGCGCTGTCACGGCGCATAGGCTCGCCCGCCTGACGGCGAGCGATGAACTCCTCTGTCGCCTGTGTGCCGATGAAGGGGATGAGCAGGGTGCGTGCCAGCTCGGGGATCAGGCTCGCGACAGACTCGGCCGGGTGCTCGTTGACATGTAGGTACAGCACTTCGAAGAAGCGCTGCGTCACGGGCTGGTCGAGGCTGCCGGCGGCCGAGGGGTCGAGCAGGTCATAGCCCGGCTGCAGGAAGATCATGAAAGCCTCCATCAGCGACTTCACGAGCTCACGCGCCGAGGGGCCGACGGACAGCAGCTCGACGATCCCGGTACGCGCAAACGCCGGCTCGTTTCTTGTCCATTCGGCATATGCGTGCATGCCGTCCCACACCGCGTCCGGCCAGCTCAGCGAGGTTCGGTACACCTCCTGGCAGAAACCCATGACACGGTCCACGCCCGCTTCGACACCCGAGAAGACGGCTTCCTCCTTGCTCGCGAAGTGTTCGTGGAACGAGCGCGCGGAGATGTTCGCCTCGGCGCAGATGTCTCGAATCGCAGTCTCGTGGTAGCCCTTGGCGGCGACTACGCGCACGGCGGCAAGCTGGATCTGCTCGTGCGTGTTATGCACGATGAAACGTCGAGGAGCCTCGCGGAGGCTGGCAGCATGGCGGATGACAGCTATGACGAAAGCGTACACAAGTATGGGCACGTTGCAAATGGCTTGCGCTGGAGCAATCGACGGTCGAGCCGGCGGCGACAGCGCGAACGCTCGAGTTCGCCCGAGCCGGCATGACGGCGCTCGCTCCGGCGCCGCCGAGTTTGCGCAACGTCGCTCGCTCCGGCGCCGCCGAGTTTGCGCAACGTCGCTCGCTCGCTCGCTCTCTCGCTGCCCGGGACTGCTGATAGCGTTGCGTAGGATGGCAACCGCCCCCCCAAGCGAGTCGACGCCGCAACGCCTTGCGGCCATCCGCGAGCAGCTCACCCTGCTGGCGGACTATCTTTGACCCAGCTCGACTGAGCGAGCGCATCGAGACGCTCGAAGCGCAGATGCAGGCGCCGGGCTTCTGGGATGACGCCGACGCCGCCGCCAAGGTATCCGCTGAGCATGCGAAGGCAAGCAAGCGCTTGCAGGCGTTTTCCGCGCTGCGCTCCGACGTGGATGACCTCGACGGCCTCGTGGAGATGGGCGAGGAGGATCCTGCGCTCGAGCAGGAGGTCGAGCAGCACTTGGCCTCGGTCGAGGAGCGCTTGGCCGAGCTGGAGGAGCAGCGTCTGTTCTCGGGCTCTTATGACTCCGGCGATGCGCTGGTGAGCGTCAATGCGGGCGCGGGCGGCACCGATGCTCAGGACTGGGCGGAGATGGTGTTGCGGATGATGATGCGCTGGGCCGAGCGACGCGGCTTCGCCGTAGAGCTGCTCGAGGTAAGCCCTGGCGAGGAAGCGGGCATCAAGTCGGCCACCTTCAGGGTCTCCGGGGAAAACGCATACGGGCTGTTTGGCGCCGAGCGCGGGGTGCACAGGCTCGTGCGTCTCTCGCCGTTCGACTCCGCCCATCGTCGCCAGACCAGCTTCGCGGGTGTCGAGGTGGCGCCCGTCGTGCAGGACAGCGGTGAGGTGGAGATAGACGAGGACGACCTACAGGTCGATACATACCGCGCTTCGGGCGCGGGCGGTCAGCATGTCAACAAGACCGACTCCGCCGTGCGCATCACCCACCGTCCGAGCGGCATCGTGGTGCAGTGCCAGAATGAGCGCTCGCAGACATCCAATCGTGCGACCGCGATGGCGATGCTGCGCTCAAAGCTCGTGGAGAAGCAGGAGCGCGAACGCCAGGAAGAGATCGCACGCGAGAAGGGCGAGGCTCAAGATGTCAACTTCGGCTCACAGATCCGCTCCTATGTGCTGCACCCCTATTCGATGGCCAAGGATCACCGCACCGGTCACGAGATCGGCGACGTGCAGCGGGTGCTCGACGGGGACCTTGACGACTTCGTGCGCTCTTATCTGTTGAAGAGCGCTTCCTCGCCGGTGTCGTGAGCGAGCAGCTCGCGGACTTGGTCCGGCGCGCGCTGGCCGAGGATGTCGGCGCCGGCGACGCGACCACCCAGGCCACTGTCGCGCCCGATGCACACGCGCGGGCCTTGATCAGCCAGAAGGCGCCCGGCGCGATCTTTGGCCTGGAGGCGGCGGAGACCACTTTCAGACTGCTCGATCGCGACGTTCGCTTCGAGCGGCTCGTGCACGAGGGGAGTTGGCGCGAGCAGGGAGGACCGGTGCTCTCGATAGAGGGACCTGCCCGGGCGCTGCTGACGGGCGAGCGCACAGCGCTCAACTTCCTCGGGCGTCTGTCGGGCGTCGCGACGCTCGCCGCCAGCTTCGTCCGCGCAGTGCAGGGGACCGGGACGGTCGTGCTGGATACGCGTAAGACGACGCCGGGATTGAGGACGCTCGAGAAGGCGGCGGTCGCGGCTGCAGGCGCGACAAACCATCGCGCGGGTCTATACGACGCGATCCTGATCAAGGAGAACCACATCGCCGCCGCCGGGGGGATCGCTCAAGCCGTGTCGCGTGCGCGCGAGAGGGCTCCTGACCTGGCCCATGCGCTGGAGGTGGAGGTGCGCAACTCGCGAGAGATCGACGAAGCGCTTGCCGCCGGAGCCCCCCGCCTGCTGCTCGACAACATGAGCGCCGCCGAGCTGAGCGACGCGGTTGCCCGGGTGGCCGGCCGTGCGAAGCTCGAGGCAAGCGGCAACGTGACACTCGGAAACATCGGCGAGCGGGCGCTCAGTGGAGTCGATTTCATCTCGGTCGGAGCGCTCACGCATTCCGCCGCCGCGCTCGACCTGTCGCTGATCCTGGAGCTGACGTCTCAGTCCTGAAGACGTCGACGCTGTCGTGGGTTCGCGACGGTAGCTGCTCAAACGCGGCCTAGTCAAACCCAGTTCATCTGTGCGAATAGCGCTCGGAACGCTGCCGCGCGCGCCCTGATACAGCCGGTACTCGCCATTCTCTATGCCTCACGTCTACGGTTGCCATTGACATTTCGACCTGTCATCAGCTAAGGTTTCTCAGACGTCGGTGGGGGAGGGCCGCGCCGACGTGGGTCCATAGTCGCAGTCCAGAGGAGGGGGACGGCTTTATGAGCAGCGAGCTTTCGAGAGGGTTGGATGCCGCGATGGCGGCATCGGGCATGCACGTCGAGACGCAGTCGCACTCGGCAGGCTCCTACTCATGCGCGACCAGATTGGGTCGCGGCGCGAACCGATTCACGGTCCCGAGCAGAAATAACACTTATGTGGTTCACCTCCGGGAGGGGATTGTTCGATGAGCATTCGCAAGCTGGTCCTGACAACCCTGGCCTCGCTCTGCGCGGTGCTGGCGTGGAGTGCGCCCGCCCTCGCGGTGGAAGCCCCCCTGGAAGAACCGCTCACGATCGAACCGGCGGCGGAAATCAAGGGTGCGACGGCAAAGCTGGAAGGCGTGGTGCAACCGCTTGCCACAGAAAGGGCGATCGACAGCTGGTATTTCGAGTACAACGAAGGCCTCGCCTGCACCGGCGGTAAGACCACGGCGATCGAAGGACCTGCCTCGGTTCAAGCCCAGCACGTCGCTGTCGGGATTCCGAACCTTCACGCCGGTACGCATTACACATTCTGTCTGGTCGCTCAAAATTTGCTTGGGGAAACGGCGGTCGGCAAAGCAGTGTCGTTTACGACCCTGAAAGCGCCACCGACGATCGCCGAAGAGTCGATCCTCGACGTTACGGCAACTGCCGCCACCTTTAGGGCGAATATCGATCCAGAAGGCGCCGCCACGACTTACATCTTCGAATACGGTACGAGCAGCTCCTACGACGCGACGATCCCCGCGTCCCCGCTGCCGCTCGGCGGGTCGGGCAGTACCGTGGAAGGCGCCGAAGTGCGCGTGGAGAACCTCCAGCCGGGCACGACCTACCATTACCGTCTGGTGTCGACCAACGCGGCCGGTCCCAAATACGGGTCCGACCAGACGTTTACCACGCAGCCGGCGCCGACGCCGTTCGCGTTGCCCGACGGGCGCATGTGGGAACTGGTGTCCCCCCCGAACAAGAACGGCGGCGACATCTATACCGTCAACATCGGCTTCGGCGGCGAGCTTCAAGCTTCCGAAAACGGGCAAGCGATGACCTACGTCACGAGCACGCCCGTCGGTGCCGGCTCGCAGAGCGATCCGTTCGAGAGCCAGGCTCTGTCCAAGCGCGGTCCCAACGGCTGGTCCACCGAAGACCTGAACACGCGCCACAACGAAGCGAGCGGTGGGATCGAAAACGGGGGGTTGCTCCACTTCGGGCGACTCGACGAATATCTGCTCTTCTCCCCCAACTTGTCGCTCGCATACGTAGAGCCAGAAGGGTATACGGAACTAGGGCCCTCGCCGCCTAAGCCCACGAGTGAAACTGGCCAGACCTATGTGCGCAACAACGGGACCGGGACCTTTACGCTGACGGCATTGACCCTATCCCAGTGGGATGCCGAACAGATCGAACTTGCCCAGGGCGCCAAGTTCACGCTCCAAGCATCTGTCGGTGCTGCCGGAGCGGGTCATGGTCAATTCGCGTCGCCGCAGAGTGTCGCGGCCCAGCGATCATCGGGAGATTTCTTTGTCGCGGATAAGGGCAATAACCGCGTTCAAGTATTTTCTCCCAAAGGCGAATTCCTCACCGAAATCACGGGAGCCGAAGTACCAGGCGGCTTCTTCGAAGAAATCGATGGCGTCGCGGTCGACAACTCCAGCAGCGCGTCGGCCGGCGATGTGTACGTCGTCGTCCATTCCAAGGGCGTCGTCGACAAGTTCAAGCCGAAGGGCTCAGGATACGAATACGTCTGCCAGATCGCCGGGCCCAGCGGCGGCTGCGTGAAAGAAGGCACCCCGGCGTTCAGCGGACCGTCGAGCGTCGCCGTCGATGGCGAAGGGAACGTGTACGTCGGGCAGAGTGGAGGGCCAGTCGAGGAGTTCGACACGAGCGGGAGCTTCGTCGCGACGCTCGGCTCGAGCTTCCCGTCCACCGTCAGCGTCGCGGTCAACGAGGCGGGCAACGCCATATACGTCGCGACCGAAGCCGGGGTGCTCACCAAGCTGTCGGTCGACCTCGCCTCGCACAAAGTGCAAGGCGAAGTCGAGCTGGCCGGTGAAGGAGCCACGGCCGTAGCCGTCGACCAGCCGACCGGCGCCGTCTTCGTCGATCGTGGACCGAAGGGTGTCACGGAGTACGAAGAAGCCGCGACCGACAAGCCCGGTGAAGCGCCGCTGGCCGAATTCGCCACCAAAGGCGAAATCAGTCACAGCTCGTTCGGTATTGCCATCAGCAGGTACGGCGCAACCCCGAGTGTTTCAATCCCGACCGTTTATATAAGCGAATCCGGTGGTCAGGTGCTCACGTACGCGCTGAAACTGAGCACCACGTGCGACCCGAGCAGTTCGCCTGCCAAAGGCTCGATAGAAGCCATCAGCAAGGATGGTTGCTACGTGTACTTCAACGCGGGGGTGCTGGAAGTCTCCCACTTCCACGGCGGCGAATGGACGACGACGCCGGTTCTGAAAGCGGCGGCGGAAATCATACCGTGGCACTACACCACGCCTGAAGGGGTGGGCGTGCGTGAGTTCGAGCTCTCCCCCAACGGCCGGTACCTGGCCTTCATGTCGAATGCCAGCCCGACCGGCTACGACAACCGCGATGCGATCACGGGCGAACTGGACGAGGAGGTTTATCTCTACGATGCCGCCGCTAACAGTCTCGTATGCGCCTCGTGCGACCCGAGCGGTGCACGGCCCGTTGGAGTGTTTGATCCAGGCCAAAAATTCGAGGGCAAGCTGCTCGTCGATCGCAACGACGACTGGGAACATTCGACTCTGGCCGGCAGCCTTCCCGATTTGACTGAATCTGAACAGTCAACGCCCGCGTACCAGCCTCGTTATGTGTTCGACAACGGCACGCTGTTCTTCAACAGTCCAGACACGCTGGTGCCGCGGGCGATCAACGGCGAGGAGAACGTCTACGAGTACGAGCCGGAAGGGGCCGGCAGCTGCCACGAAGCCAGCTGTATCTCGTTGATCTCCTCGGGGACGAGCAAGCAGGAATCGGCGTTTATCGATGCCAGTGCGAGCGGTGAAGACGCCTTTTTCATGACGATCAGCCAGCTCGCGCCTCAGGATTACGACAACAACTACGACGTCTACGACGCGCATGTGTGCAGCGCAAGCGTCCCGTGCATTCCGCTGCCACCCGTCTCACGGCCACCGTGCGAAACGGGCGATTCGTGCAAGGCGGGGCCGACCCCGCAGCCGGGCATCTTCGGGCCGCCGCCGAGCGCGACGTTCGAAGGGGCAGGCAACGTGCTTCCGCCTGCGCCTGCGGGCAAAGCGAAGTCGCTGACAAACAAGCAGAAGCTCGCCGCGGCGCTGAAGGTATGCGCAAAGAAGAAGCAGAAGGCAAAACGGCATTCGTGCCAAGTCCAGGCCAGGAAGCGCTACGGCGCGAAATCCTCGCGGGCGGCGAGCGCGAAGAGGCTGTCCAAGACCGCGACGCGCAACAGGGTAGGGGGCTGAGGAAC
>DATHNH010000086.1:0-6971 GCA_035486255.1 Solirubrobacteraceae bacterium
GACCGCTCTCGAGCGCGAGCCGCACGCCCCGCTCGATCAGCTCTGGTGGGTACTTCCTCGCTCTTGGCATGCCGGAAGGCTCTCCTTCCCCGCGGACGAAACCACGGATCAGAGCCCCCGTCAAAACCGGTCCGGCTCACACAAAGCCGCTGCTGCGGAGGGCTGCTTGGGATGACGTGCTTGAAGCGTTCGATCGAAGCCTCGATCCCGAGCAGTCCGGCGCTCGCATACGTGTACTCCGCGATTTCGTCGAAGTAGCTGATGATGACTGGGCGAACGTATCGTCGGTTCTCGCTGGGGCTCTCAACGATGACGCATACGCGCTGATGCGGATGGGTCACGATGTACCCGAGCCGCCGCCGCGGCTGACTGACTCGGCCGGATGGACCCTCGATAGACGGCTCGATGCGTGTCGAGACTTTGTTCAGGCGTCGGCTCCACGAGCGCGCCTTGTCGCCTGGGTCGCGTTCGATCACGCCTTCTTGCCGCAGCTCTATCAACCGCTCGGCCCCGTGGAGCTATGGGCCGGGCAGGTATATCCGGCCTGGCTAGCAAGTGGCAACGGGCGCGACGACGGACCCGTGCCGGAGTTGGCCAGCGGGCAGCACACGATGTTCCTCCCCGACGAGTCAGACGAGCCCTGGGTGTTGATGCGTCTGGACCTCGGAGAGCGACCCAACGCTGGCGCCGCCGATCACGCTCGTGATTTGGCGCTCACGATCGTTCAAATGGCTGTGACGAACTCCGACTGGGAGCTGATGCCGGGCTGTGCGCTTGTCCGTGACGGTAATTGGTGGGGCTCGACTATCCACCGCGTGCCTCCCGGCGGACAGCATGACGATCCACATCATGAGCCCACAGGCCACTATCTCGCCCAACTCGACCCGGAGATTGTGCAAGGTCTGACAGCACGCCTGCCGGAGGTTGAGGACGCTGCTGCAGACGTGCGCTGGGCGGAGTCTGTCCGTCGCGTACCAGACGAGGCGCAGCGAGCAGCGTTGATGGTTCGCCTACTTGAGCGTCGGCTGCCAGAAGCCGCGGGTGGTCAAGCGAGATGGGGGAGGAAGGACGGCTGGACTGCTCGCAGCCGATGGTGGCTACGCGACGACTGGGCGAACTTGCAGCTATTCAACGACCTACGCGACGCCGCCTTCGAGGGCGTCTACGGCATAGATCGCGCTTTTCGCCAGGACCTATTTCTGCAATACGAGGCGCTGATGCTCCCGAGAGTCGAAGGGTTGCGATTCGAGTATCGCCCGAAGGCGATCATGCGAGGACTGCACGAGCTTCAAGGGCACCTACGTCCCGATCGCATGGCGAACCGTATCGTCGGCTGGACGGCGACACAACTCACGGACGGCCCGGCTGCTGCCGGCCGTATAGATGCACACCGTGGACGTTTCGATGTTCTGCTGCGACGCGCTAACCGGGTCCGGAACGCTGTGCTTCACGGTAATGACACCGTCCCTGCGGTCGTGGCTTCCGTCGAGCCCTTCCTACAGCGACTCGCTGAGGCCGTAATAGGCGCGCAACTACGAGGACTTGAGACACAGGCTAGGATTCAGACCGAACTCAGCGACCTTCGGGATCGCCACATAGCGGAACTCGATCATCTTCGGCACGGAGCGAGCCCCGCCGACGTGCTATTTCCCGGCGCCCCATGTCGGCGCCGGTGAGAAACTGACCCTCCTTCGCCGGCTGAGAATTGACCCCCGACGGGCGATGGCGAAGGCGTCCGGGGTCACGTAGAGCCTGGCTCGGTCGCTGTCACCGAGACCGGGAGAAGGGTCGTGCTTGACGTGGAGCGCTGGGCCGAGCTGCGCCGGGAGCATTTCGTTCGTGGGGTCTCGATCAAGGAGCTCCAGCGCCGCACGAGATTGGCGCGCAACACGATCCGCTCCGCGCTTCGCTCCGATGCCCCGCCGGCGTTTGCCGTGCCCGAGCGAGCATCGAAGCTCGACCCGTTCAAGGAGGAGATCCATGACCTCCTGCGCCGGGACCCGAAGCTGCCCGGCGTCAGGGTCCGCGAGCTGATCGAGCCGCTCGGCTTCGACGGCGCAAAGACGATCGTCGATGACTACCTGCGCGAGGTGCGCCCGCTGTTTGTGCGCACGCGCACCCACCAGCGCACGATCTACCGACCCGGGGAGATCTGCCAGTGGGATCTGTGGGAGCCCTCGGCGCACGTGCCCGTCGGCCACGGCCAGACGCGTCGCGCGTGGGTCGTGGTCGCCTGCCTGGGCTATTCGCGCGCCGGCGCCGGTGCGCTGATCTTCAGCAAGGAGGCGCCGGACGTGCTGTGGGGCATGAGCCGCTGCCTTCACTCGCTCGGCGCGCTGGCGAAGCTGATGGTCTGGGACCGCGAGGGATGCCTGCACGCCGGCGCCGGGCGCCCGACCGAGGCCTATGCCGGCTTCTGCGGGCAGCTCCCCGTCGATTGGTACTTCTGCGAAGCCGCCGACCCGCAGGCCAAGGGCGTCGTCGAGCGCCTGCAGGGATACCTCGAGACGAACTTCGAGCCCGGGCGGCGTTTCGCCAATCACCTGGACTTCCAGCTGCAGCTCGACGCGTGGTTTCAGAAGGCCAACGCGCGCGCCCACAAGATGCTCAGGGCCCGGCCGATCGACCGCCTGGCCGAAGAGCGCGAGCTGATGTGCCGATTGCCCGAGTCAGAGCCCGACGTCGACCGTCGCTGGGTGATGCGAGTTCCACCCGATCCCTACCTGCGCTTTGACACCAACGATTACTCGCTCGATCCCGATCTCGTCGGCCGTCGCGTCGAAGTCCGCGCAGGCCAGCGCGAGATCACGGCGACCTGCCTGGATAGCGGCGAGCTCGCAGCTCGGCACGAGCGCAGCTTGGTCAAGCACCGCACGATCACCGCGCTCAAGCATGCACGGACGCTGAGGCAGCGTCGCGGGAGGACCGAGGTTGAGCCCAACGCCGAGCCGCTCGTGCAGCAGCGGGCGCTCTCGATCTATGACCAGCTGATCGCGTGAGCGCCACCTCAGAGCTCTCCCACCTGTTCAGGGCGATGAAGTCCCCGGCGGCCGCCAAGGCACTCCCGAAGCTCGCCGAGCGCGCCCGCGCCGAGGAATGGAGCTATGAGCGTTTTGCTGAGGCGCTGCTCTCCACGGAGACCTCCGCGCGAGAGGCCCACGGCGGCGAGGCCCGCATCCGCTCGGCGCGCTTCCCCGCCCGAAAGACGCTCGAGGAGTTCGACTTCACCTTCCAGCGCTCGGTCAAGAAGCAGGTGATCGAGCACCTCGGCCAGCTGGACTTCCTGCATGGCAAGGAAAACGTGATCCTGCTCGGCCCCCCTGGGACCGGCAAGACGCACCTGGCGATCGCGCTTTCGATCCGTGCGTGCCTTGCCGGGCAGCGCGTGATCTTCCGCACCGCGACCGAGTGGGTCGCGCTGCTCGCAGATGCCCAGCGCCAGGGACGCCTGGATCAGGAGCTCGGGCGCCTTGAGCGGATTCTGCTCCTGGTCTGCGACGAGGTCGGCTACATCCCCTTCGACCCGCACGCCGCCAACCTGATGTTCATGCTCGTCTCCCGTCGCTACGAGCATGCCAGCCTGATCGTGACCTCGAACAAGCCGTTCAGCGCCTGGGGGGAGATCTTCGGCGATGACGCCACTGCCGCGGCGATGATCGATCGCCTCGTTCACCACGCCGAGATCATCTCGCTGAAGGGCGACAGCTATCGCCTGAAGGGCCACGACCTCGGGGCGCGGCCCGCTGAGCAGTCCTCCCAGGAATGAGCAATCGCTCGGAGGGGTCAATTCTCAGCCGGCGCTACGGGGTCAATTCTTGGGCGGCCTTGACAAGGGCATCCTGGCGTGCGATTTCCTCACGGTCGACACGCCGTGGTTGCGCACGCTCTACGTGCTGTTCTTCATCGAGCTTCACTCACGCCGCGTGCACCTGGCCGGGGTGAGCGCCAATCCCGACTCGGCATGGGTCACCCAGCAGGCGCGCAACCTCGCCATCGACGGGCGGCTCGAGAACGTCCGCTACCTGATCCATGACCGCGACACGAAGCTCTCCGCCTCGTTCGACGATGTCTTCCGCAGCGAGGGAGCGCAGGTAATCAAGACGCCAGTGCGAGCACCAAAGGCCAATGCCATCGCCGAGCGATGGGTACGCAGCGCGCGCGAAGAGTGCCTCGACCACGTGTTGATCCTCGGGCACCGTCATCTCGAGCGAACGCTTCGAGACTACGTCGGCCACTATGACAGCGAGCGCCCCCACCGCTCGCTGGCGCTTGCCGCTCCATGCCAACCCTCGCCCGAGACGCGAGGCTCACCGCCTACAGAGATAGGCCGCCGAGACGTGCTCGGAGGCCTCATTCACGAGTATTACGCGGCAGCGGCCTGAGTCCTCTCGACGGGGCAAGCCGGTTGCTTGTGGTCAACTCGCCTGCGCGTGCACGAGACAGAGTCCGAGACCAGGCTGCTCGCAGGCAAAGACGCCGGTCTCGGCTGCGCTCGCCAAATCATGGCGTCAAGCCGACGGGGCCCAGCAGTGCGTCCCCGAATCCGCGTCAGTTGCCGCGGACCCGAGTTTTTGACCCCTACACGTTCAAGTGGACCTACACCGGCAAGGTGCTCGAGGCATGAATCAGCGAACTACCCGGAGCGGCCACTAGTTGAGACCGCCCTATTCACGCCGTTCGCAAAATGACACCCTGGCACGGGCGTGAGCGAGAGATGGCCGACCGTGCGCCCGCCTTGACCACGTTCAATTAGTGCGGCGCGCTCTGGAATCCGCGACGCGCGCACATCGAATACAAACCCTCCCCAATGTTCTCGCCCGGCTATGTTGAGAACGAGTATTCGTGACGTGGCCCTCTGTCCGCTGCTCATTAGCAGGGTAGCTGACTGTGTCCCCGGTGTCGTGCGAGCCGCAAAGATCTGACGGCCGCTCGGACACAAAATCGCTCCCCGCGGGGTACGCGGCGGAGAGGAAAGGCATTGTTGAAAACGATCGCCGTCGGTATCAGACAGCGTCATAAAGAGCGAGCAACGTAGTCTGCGCGTAAACGCCGCGGCGAAATGCACACCACTCGCAGTCTCACCGCAGGTAAACCCCAATGCCTCGCCCTTGATGCTCGGTCGGGTGTAGACGACTCCACATTGACGTTCCACCCTTGTTACAAACGAAGTCGGCGTAGTGGCTATGTCCGCCGGGTGTGAACTACCGGTGCCGCATCCGCCAAGAGACAGCATTACAAGTGGTAGAACCGGAACTAGCCCCAGGACCGTGCCTATACTCCTGCTATGCATGTTCACCGTCTAGTATTAATGACCCGGAACCGGCTGGCACCACTGGTACAATGCCATGAGCTCCTTTGTGGAGGTGTCAATCGATGCCGCCCGGGAGCGCCTGCCACGGCGTTAGCGCTTCCCAGACGCTTTCGTCACTGCCGGTACATTCGCCTTGCTCCGTTCCGGCGTAAAGTGTCCTGCCCCCTGGCACCCAGAACGCGACATAGCCACGGATTATATCACCTTCCGAGCAGTGTATCACGCGCCCGGTACCTATAGACCAATACTTGCTTGTGTGCCCTTCGACTCGTAGCGTGTTAGAGCAGCCGCCAGTCGGATAAGGGCTCGAATCGGGCCAGTCATACACGCAGACCTTGATCCACGTGCCGGCGGGTAGTCCCTGATTACAGCCACCGTATCCAGCGATTGTCGCGGTTTCACCGGCACTAGCCACTGTTCCACCGACATAACACTTGAGCGGGTCTCCGAAGGTCTCTTCGCCAGCTTCGTTGCCACCTTCGCTCGGTTCCGGCGAGCCTTCAAGATTCCCTTCCCCCGGCCCGTCAACATGGCACGCGCTCGCCGGACACGCTTCCCAGAAGGCCCTTTCTTCCGCTTCCTTGCGCGCCGCCGCTTCGAGCGCCGCTTCGTGTTCGACGGCGATCGCTTTGAGCTGTTCGGCTGCAGCTTCCCAGTAGGTGGCCTGGACGATCCCGCCGCCACCCGTCCCATCGGGGAACGCTCCGGGAGAGGCGACCGCTTCTGACTGCAGCGCCCGGCCGATCTCCGGCACGTAGGAGCTGGCGCCCGTCGTGACCACGCCCGAGCTCGGCAGTTCGCTTGAGAGGCCCGCGGCGCCGAGCCATGCATACTTCGGAGCGCTCGTGCCGGGCTGGGGCACGCCGAACTCCGTGCTGCTGTACGTGGAGAGCAGTTTCGTTTCGGTTTCTGAGAGCGAGGCGGTGGCGACGATGTTGCCCTGCAGGTCGTGCAGCTGCAGCACCGGCGCCCCGCCGCTTGACTGGGTGGCGCAGAGCGTGCCGTCGATCCCCGGGATGTTGCGGCTCCAGATCGCCGAGCCTTCGCTTGACCAACTGAGCGCTTCGCCGGGGCCCGCATAGTGGGAGATCGCCGCGGACTGGCCGGTGGCGAGCGTTTCGCGCGTGCGGCCCGCCGGGTCGTAGGAGAAGCTGATCGTCTTCGCTTTGCCGGCCTGTTCCTGTTCCTGGCTTGCCACCTGATTATCGACGTAGTAGCTGCTCTTCAGTTCGTGCCCGCCGGCGTCTACGGCAGGGAGCACCGTAACGTTATCGAGGGCATCGTAGGTTACGCCGACGTCATTCAGGCGGTCCGCCGCGTCGTAGACGTGGGCTTCACGCGCGCCGCCTTCGCTCGTGCATTCGCCTTTTGAGCCCGGTTCGTGCGTGCTCAAGCTCGTGCGGTCGCCTTCTTCGTCATACGCGTATTGGCGGGTCGTGCATCCTTTGCCGGCCGGCGTTTCCTGGACCTGGGTCAATCGTCCCGCGGCGTTGGTCTGGATCGACTGTTCGGCCAGCGTGCTTGACTGCTTGAGTGCTTCGCCGTGGATCGAGGGCGTGATCGCGTCGCTGAACCACACGCAGTTGCTCGTGCAGTGCGTCGTCTTGAGCCGGACCGGTTTTGACGGGGGCTCTGATCCGTGGTTTCGTCCGCGGGGAAG
>DATHNH010000087.1:0-4693 GCA_035486255.1 Solirubrobacteraceae bacterium
GACGAGTTCGTGAGCAAGGTCACCGAGAAGGTGCGCGCGCTACGGGTCGGTGCGCCCAAAGGCCCCGGCTCGGTGGATGTGGGCGCGATCACGTTCGCACCGCAGATGGACACGATCTCAGAGCACGTCAGCGACGCGGTCGACAAGGGCGCCCGCGTGCTCGTCGGCGGCAAAGCGGTGGAGAACGTCAGCGGTCGCTTCTATCAGCCGACCGTGCTCGTCGACGTGGATCACACGATGAAGGTCATGACCGAGGAGACCTTTGGCCCGACGCTGCCGATCATGAAGGTCGCCGACGCCGACGAGGCTGTACGCCTTGCCAACGAATCCCTCTATGGCCTGGGTGCGTCGGTCTTCTCGCGCGACACCGAGCGCGGCGAGGCGATCGCAAGGCGCCTCGAAGCGGGCGCGGCCAACGTCAACGACGCGATCGTCAACTACACGGCGCTCGAGCTGCCGATGGGTGGCGCCAAGGCGTCTGGCATCGGCTCTCGCCACGGGGCGGGCGGCATCCGCAAGTACTGCTCCCAGCAGGCGATCCTCGTCACGCCGAAGCTGGCGCTCAAGCGCGAGCTGCACATGTTCCCCTACAAAGCGCGAACCACGCGCATGCTCGTGCGCGTGTTCGGGTTGATGTACGGACGCGGAAAGAGGGACTAGCTGTACGGGCGCGGATAGAGGGACTGGCTGTACGGGTACGGATAGGAGGGACTAGCTGTACGGGCGCGGAACGAGGGACTAGCCGAGCGCCACGCCGAGCAGCTCTTCGAGCGCCGGGATCGTGGTCTCGGCGCTCGTGTGATGGACCGTCGCCATGCCCAGCTCCTCGGCGGGCGTGAGGTTGAAGGGGAGATCGTCGACGAACACGCACAGCTCTGCGGCTACGCCTGCGCGCTCGGCCCCCAGTTCGTACATGCGTTTGGCCGGCTTGCGTGTGCCCTCCTCGCCTGAGATCACGAGCCCGTCGAAAATCTCGGCCAATACGTCGTGTGGATAGCGGTGCACGCCCCATGAATTGGAGACGAGCGCTGTACGAATGCCCGCGTCGTGGGCGGCTCTGACCGCCTCGACCATCGCCACATCCGGCTGTACCCCGGCGAACAGTCCGTCGATCAGTCCGTCTGAGGGGACGCCGAGCAGCTCGGCGAAGCGCTGCTCGAAGGCGAGCTCATCCATCGCCCCCTTCTCCAGCGAGATCAGCATCTCGCGGAACTCGGGGTCGGCGCTGAAGCGCTTGCCGAGCTCGGCCGGGTCGATCTCCATGCGCACGCAGTACTCGTGGAAGGAGGTGAACAGGTTGGTGGTGAGCACCCCACCCCAGTCGATCAGCAGGCCGCTGCGGCCGTTGGGGGTCGTCCCTGGAGGGACTCCCCCCCGCGCGCGCGGGGGGAGGTCGTTTTTCGATGAGTCAGACACGGCCGATCGCCTCCGCGGGTGCGGGGACTCCTATCGGGTATGCGCGTCGGCCCACCCCCCGCGCGCGCGGGGGGTATGTGTTTTCGGGGAAGTCAGTCACCGAGCGCCACCTGCTCGGCCTGGCGGGCCAGCTCGAGCACGCCCTCGCCGAACTGCTTCAGGTAGGGATCGTCGGTAGTGCCGGCGACGGCGCGCTTGTAGTTGCCCTCCATGAACACGATGGACTTCCAGATCGCGAGCGTCGTGTACCAGCGCAAGTCGCGCATCGAGCGTCCCGAGGCCTCTTCGTAGCGTGCGATCAGCTCTGAGCGGGTGGAGAAGCCCTCGGCGCGGGTGACCTTGCCGAGATGCTCACGCAAGCCCCCTTCCGGGTCATAGGCCTCGGTCCAGAACATGCACAGGTAGCCGAGGTCGGCGAGCGGATCGCCGATCGTGGCCATCTCCCAGTCGAACACCGACACCAGCCGCGCGGGCGGCTCGGCCGCGAACATCGTGTTGCCCAGCCGATAGTCGCCGTGCACGATCGTGGCGGGTCCGGACTCGGGCTTGTGCTCGGCCAACCACGCACCGACGCGCTCGACGGCTGGAATCTCGCGCGTCTTGTTCAGATCCCACAGACCGCCGAAGCGGCGCAGCTGACGATCGAGGTAGCCGCTGGGCTTGCCAAACCCCTCCAGGCCGGCGGCGCGCCAGTCCACGGCATGGATCTCGACGAGCGCGTCGATCAGCTGCTCGCCGATCCGTTTGCGCTGCTCGGAGGTATCCAGCGCGGGGGGTGTCTCCCACACGATCACCTCGCCCTGCACGAACTCCATCACATAAAAGGGGCAGCCGATCAGCGTCTCGTCCTCGCACACCGCAAGCACGCGCGGCACGCGCGCTTGTGTGGGCTCCAATGCCCGCAGTAGGCGCGCCTCGCGCAGCACGTCGTGGGCGCTCGGCGGCAGCGGTGGGCGTGGGGGACGGCGCAGCACCAGCGCGGGGTGGGTGGGATTCGAATCCCTCTCGATCAGGTAGGTCACGTTCGAGTGCCCGTCGCCGATCGGCTGCGCCCTGATCGCGCCGGCGCCGAGATCGTGCTCGTCCAGGAAGGCTCGCAAGGGCTCCAGCACGAGCAGCGGGGCGCGCCCGTCAGGCGCGACGTCCGCATGGGTCTCGACGATGTCGTCCGGTGCGACTGCTGCACTCATGGGCTCGCACGGTACACCGAAAGCCGGGCTGTCTGCGCTGCCGTGCCGGCGGCGAGGATGGCTTCGGCGAGCGAGCTCGCGGGCCGGCTCGCAAGCCCTCAAAACGAGCGGGGCCCACCGCAACATTGCCCACGTCGAGGTGTCTTAAGCCCCCAATGCCCAACATTCACGCACTCATCCCCCGAGGAATTCGAACACTCGCGCCGATCCTGCTCGCTTGCGCCGTGGCGGCGCTGAGCGCCCTGATGCCCGCTGCCGCAAGCGCATCGCACTCGCAGGCGATGTTCTTCGAGGCCCCGCGCGACCTGATCGAAGTGACCCCGGCGGCGCGGGCCAAGGCCCTGGCCCAACTGCAGTCGTTGGGCGTCAAAGCGCTGCGTGTGGAGCTTCCATGGGCCAACGTCGCCCCCGGCGCGCACAGCACGAAGAAGCCCAACTTCGAAGCGACCAATCCCGCCGGCTACAACTGGAGCGGCTACGACGCCCTGCTGCTCGAAGCCGCGCGGCTGAAATGGCAGGTGCTCTTGACGGTGACCTCGCCCGTGCCCGAGTGGGCGACGGCCGGTCACGACCAGAAGAATCTCGTCACCCGTCCCGACGACCAGGACTTCAAGGAATTCATGACGGCGGTGGGCAAGCACTACACCGGCTTCGTCTCGCTCTATGCGATCTGGAACGAGCCCAACCACCCGGCCTTCCTCCAGCCTCAGTTCAACTCGAAGGGCCTGCCGGAATCGCCGCGCATCTACCGTGGCTTGTTCCAGGCCGGCTATGAAGGATTGCAGTCCGCCGGCATCGCCAAACCGAAGGTGTTGATGGGCGAAACGGCGCCGATCGGCTCCGACAGCTTGAGCAACAGGGAAATCAGGGAAAGAGGCTTGTTGCACGATGTCGCGCCGCTGGCCTTCCTTCGCGAAGCGCTGTGCCTCAACTCGAAATACAAGAAGGCGAGCACGTGCGGGATGCTGCCGGCCTACGGGTATGCGCATCACGCCTACACCACCGGCGCCGGCCCGCTCTACAAACCGGCTGGGGCGGATAACGTCATGATCGGCGTGCTCTCGCGTCTGACGAGTGCGCTCACGAAGGCCGAAGCGGCGCACGCGATCCCGGCGCACCTCCCGATCTACTTGACCGAGTTCGGGATTCAGAGCTACCCCAATCGGGAACTCGGCGTGTCGCCGGCCAAGCAAGCCGAATATGACGCGATCGCGGAGAAGATCGCTTGGAGCAATCCACGCGTAGCGGCGTTCTCGCAATACCTGCTGCGCGACGACCCGCTCGGCGGGAAGGCAGGTTCCAGCGTGCACGGTGGATTCGTCGGCTTCCAGACAGGCCTCGAGACCGTCAACGGCACGCGCAAGCCGCTCTACTTCGGCTTTCCGGTGCCTCTCGTCGTCTCACGGCAAGGTCACGGTTTCTCGCTTTGGGGACTCGTCCGTCCGGCGATCGGTGCCACCACCTTGAAGGTGCTCGTGGAGCCGAAGGGCTCGAAAAGCTACAAGACACTGAAGCTCGTGCACACCAGCTCCAGCGGTTACTGGTCTTTCAGCTCCTCCGTACAGGGCTCGCACTGGCGCGTCAGCTGGCGTAGCCCGGCCGGCGTGGCCTACAACGGCCCCCCGATCGGGGCAAGCTGAGACGAACGTAGACGCGGCGCGGAGCTTTGTCCTCAGTCGCTCATGCGCGAAGCACACTCCGCTCCTTGCGTCCGCGCACCGCTTGGTCCACGTTCGTCTCAGACGCGTGATTTGAGACGGGTCCGGCATCGCCCTAGGATGAGGGCGATGGCGGAGTTGTCTTGGTCCACGACCGTCTCAGGGGCTTGGTGAAATGCCGGAGCTACCCGAGGTCGAGATAACTGCGCGGCGACTGGATGAGGCGCTACGCGGGGCGGAGATTCTCTCGGCGCTCGCGCCGGGGGTGAAGGCGATGCGGACGTTCGACCCGCCGCTGTCAGCGCTCGAGGGGCGAAGGATCGAACGGGTGGGGCGGCGTGGGAAGCACTTCGTGGTCGAGGTGTCGGGCGGTTTGGTACTGCTGATCCACCTGATGTCGGCGGGACGCTTGCAGCTGTACAACCGTCG
>DATHNH010000088.1:0-6877 GCA_035486255.1 Solirubrobacteraceae bacterium
GAGAGGTTCTGCTGATAGGCCCAGAATTGGGTGGCCAGGGTTTGCACGCCTGTGGGGATCAGGATCAGGGTGGCGGTCAGCTCGGTCACGGCGGAGAGGAATACCAGGCAGAAGGCGGCAGCCAGGCCGGGGGAGACCAGTGGAAGCGTGACTCGAAACAGCACCGAGAGGCGTCCACGGCCGAGCGAGCGCCCGACCTCCTCGAGGCCGACCGGGGCCTGTGCGATCGATGCGCGTACGCCGACGAGCGCCAGCGGAAAGAAGAGGATGGCGTAGGCGATCACCAGCAACGGGGCGCTTTGATAGAGAAACCCGTTGGCATAGCGCTCGGTGAAATAGGAGAGCGCCAGTGCGATCACCAACCCGGGCATCGCCAGCACGATGTATGTGCTGCGCTCGAGCAGGAGATACCCCCGTCCGCTGTGGCGAATCGCGAGTAGCGCTACAGGCAGCGCCATAGCCGTCGACAGCGCCGCGGCGATCGCGCCGTAGAGGGCTGTGTGCCAAGTGGCGTCAAGCAGGGACACACCGGCGAGGAAAGCATGGCCGCCCCTGAGAATCCAGTAGACGCTGGAGCCGATCGGCACGCCCAGGGCCAAGCCGACGAGGATGGCGAAGCCGGCCAGCACAGGTAGCCGCGCGCGTCCAAGTCGATGCGGTCGGGCGACTCGCTGGGCCAGGGGACCCGACCTGCTGAGCCGTCCCCGCCCACGTGCCAAGCCCTCGCCCGAGAGGACCACCAAGCTGAGAAGCACCAGTACCAGCGATAGGGCCGACGCCGTCGGCACGTTGAACGACACGTTGAACTCGGTGAATATCTCTGTGGTGAAAGTCTGGTAGCCGAGGATCTCGAAGGCGCCGTACTCGGCAAGCAGCACGAGCGCCACGAGCAGGCAGCCGCCGAGAATCGCCACGCGGGCCTGCCCGAGGGTCACCCGCCAGAACGTTTGCAGCCGTCCGGCTCCTAGGCTTCGCGCCAGCTCCTCCTGGCCAGGATCGGCGTTGCGAAAGCTGGCGGCGACCGGCAGGTAGACGAGCGGGTATACCGCCAGAGTCATCACCAGCACCGCCCCTTGAAACCCCGCGACCCGGGTGCTGAGCGAGGCCCATCCGAAGCTCACCACGAAGTCGGGGATGGCCAGCGGCACGACCACCAGCACCGCCCATACCCGACGGCCCGGGAGGTCGGTGCGCTCCACAAACCAGGCGGCGGCGGTGCCGATCACGGCACACAGTGCCGTCACCACAACAGTGAGCCGGACCGTGTTCCACAGCAGGCTAGCCGTGAGCTCCCGGAAGATCAGATGCACGATCGTCGAGGTTCCGGCGCCGTGCGCCTCGAAGAGCAGGAAGGCCAAAGGCGCCACCAGCACGAGCGCCACAGCCGTGCTCAGTCCAAGCAGCAACCAAGGTCGCGGGCGGGGTCGGGGAGGTGCAGGCACGGGCCTGGATGGCGATACAGGTCTGACAACCGTGGGTGTCGGCGTCGACATCTCAGCGATTCGATCGAGCGCGGCGTCTCACAGCAACCCCGCTTCGCGAAGGAGCGCGATCGCCGTCGACCCGTCGCCAAGCTGCGGAATCGTGATCGAGCTCGGCTGCAGCTCGTCGAAGGGCGTCTCTGGCGCGGCGGTGGCGATGTGGGGAACGATCGGGTACTCGAAGCTGAGCGAGTGGGCGATTATCTCCTGGCCTGCTCGACTCACAAGGAAGGCGAGGAACTTCTGGGCGGCGCTCTGGTTCTCGGACGACTCGAGGATTGCCGCACCGGACACGTCGATCACATAGCCAGGATCGTGTGGCGCGAAGTAGGCGATCTTCGAGTGGATGCTCCCCGCGCCGAGCTCGGCGCGCATGCGATACCAGTAGTACTGGTTGATCACACCGAAGGCGACGGCCCCTCGGTTGACCTGGCTTGCGATCGTCTCATTATCGGGATAGGTGTGACTGGTGGCATTGGCCTTGATCCCTTCAAGCCATTTCTGTGTGGCGGCGCGGCCATTCGTATGGGCAACAGATGTGACGATCGGTTGGAAGTCTGTCTCTCCCGCGGCAATCGCCAGCTTGCCGTGGTACTTGGGGTCGGCCAGCTGCAGGACCGAGGTCGGAAGTTCACTTGCCTTGATCAGGCTTGGGTTGTAGATCAGCACGCTGACTCGTGCGGACACACCAAGCCAGTCTCCCTGGGGGGAGTTGAACCTGCTCGGAGCTCTAGCGAGCGTCGTGGGATCGACCGGAGCGAGCAGATTCTTGCTCTGCAGGTACTCGAGTGCCGGCGAGTTCTCGGTGTAGATCACGTCCGCGGGTGAATTGGATCCCTCGGTGACGATCTCATCCGCAAAGGTATCCTCGTCGTCGCTACGCACATTCACCTTGATGCCGCTCTCTCGTTCAAAGGCGGCGACAAGCGTGTCCGTCGTCTGCACATGTTGGCCGTTGTAGAGCGTGATCGACTTGTTCGGTGTCGAGGAGGTCCCGCAGCCGGCTAGCAGGGCGACCATCAGGACGAGCAGCGTGGTGAGAAAGAACGGACGGCGTGTTTCTTGCATTGTGGAGAAGACCTCTGGCATCGTTGTCAGGCGCTTCTGCAGACGGCTGTCGTCAGAGCGGAGGAGGGGAGCATGCATGGATCCAAACAGGCGCTACAGCGAATTCCGACTTAGGGGCTCGGGTATCCTGTCGGGCACCCTACCACAAGATTAGGGTACCCTAACTAGACGAGAGGCTTCGCTCTGTGTCGAACATCGCCAGGGCATGCCTGCCGGCTGGATGTGCACGCAATTCGCGTACGACCTCAGCTGTGTAGGGCGGCAACTCATCCGGCTGTGGTAGCCGTACGCCATAGCCCACGGGCATCAGCATGGGAGCCGCGAGCGCGGAGAAGGTCAAGTCGGCGGCCGTGAACTCCTCGCCACAGATATAGCGTCGACCGTCGCTCAAGTACTCACCGACGACATCGAATACGGCCCGAACTTCATGCTCGGATCGGAGGCCCGTCGTGGGTGTGACATCGAGGACGTGCGCCAGGATCGCAATCAGGGCGGGGTAGCCGAGTCGCAAGGTCATACGCTCCCACGCGGGCACGCCCGCGCACCCGTAGTCGAGCGCGAGGTCGCGCCGTCCGCGCAACTGCTGATACAGCCAGCATCTCGATTGCGGGCCAAGGCATGTGTTGAAATAGCCCTCGAGTCCTCTCACCAAGGCCGCTCGATCGGGGCTCCTCGGGTATAGGGTGCGGAGGGAGGTGGACTGAGCATCGGCCCAGGCAAGGATGTCCGTGGAGTCGGCGATCGCGCCGCCGGCACACCGAAGCACAGGTGCCGTGAGACCTCCTCCAGCCCGTCGTGTGGCGAAGCGGTGGATTGCTTGTATGTGGGCTTGCTCCACATACGCGATACCGGCGCGGTCGAGTGCCCATCGTGCCTTCTCGCAGTAGTGACTGATGGGGATCGTCACGAGGACGTTGCTTATCAGGGCCTCAGACATGTCTGCACCAGCCTATTGGCTGCGCTGTCGATAGCCCAGGCTGCAAGCAAGCCCATGCTACGGGAGCTACATCCTCGACGGAGCAATCTCATGACATGATCACCGGCTAGTCATGAAGAGCTTCGAGAGTTGGGATCAGACCCAGATCGTCTATCAGGAATGGGGCGAGCAGACAGATTTGCCGCCGGTTGTGCTGCACCACGGTTTCGTCGTCGATGCCAATGCCAACTGGGTTGCGCCTGGCATTGTCGATGCGCTGCTCGGCGCGGGAAGGAGAGTGCTCGCCCCCGATGCCAGGGGTCATGGACAGTCAGGAAAGCCGCACGATCCAAGCAGCTACGGCGAGCAACGAATGGCAAGGGATCTCGAGGTCATGCTCGATGTCCTCGGTGAGCCGCGGATCGATCTTGTCGGCTACTCGATGGGCGCGATCGTCTCGCTGATCTTCGCGAGCGAGGACAAGCGTGTGAGGCGACTCGTCGTGGGCGGTGTTGGATCTGGAGTGATCGAGTGTGGGGGAGTGGACAGGCGCGCGATCCCCAACGACACGATCATCGAGGCTTTGAGCGTCGAGGACCCCTCCATGCTCGGTAAGTCCGGCGCGACATCCTTCCGTGTGCTGGCAGACGCATTGGGCGCTGATCGTGAGGCCCTGGTCGCGCAGGCCTCGTCGATTTACAGAGGAGAAATCGCGCTGAGTCGCATATCGGCACGGACGCTCGTCCTTGCCGGAGAGGACGATCCACTTGCGATCAGGCCCAACGTTCTCTGCGAGGCGATCCCGGACGCAACGCTGACGATGCTCGCCGGCGATCACATCGGAGCCATCGCCGACCCCGACTTCGCACGGTCCATCGTCGACTTCCTCGCCTGAGCGTTCGATGGGCCGAGGAGAGGCCTCCTGGGCCGCCTCCGTCGACTCAGCCGTCAAGCCTGCGAACCGGTATCGAGCGGTGCGCCGCCGAACCCCAGCTCGTTGCCGTCGGGGTCGCGGTAGATCACCTTGCGTACGCCGCTCGAGTACGTCTCATGCTCGTCGGGCTCCAGGCCGCGGACAGCGATCGCGGCTACGCGGGCATCGAGATCATCGAGGAAGATCGTCACCACCGAGCTGCCCGCGCCATCGGCGTGCTCCACGACATAGATCGACCGGTCCTCGGCAAGCGTCCATACCGCCTCGCCGGCGTGAGGGAAGAACGTCGGCTCGCCCAGCAAACGCTCGTACCACGCTCGGGCCGCTTGGAAGTCCCGCACGCGCAGACCCGCGAAGAGGTGCAACGACATCGCCGCGAGTCTAGGGCACGCCGCCACGAAGGCAGCGGATGCTCGCAGCGCTACACCAGGACGTTCAGCGGCGACGGCCGAAGGAGCCGCGGAAGCTGGGAGTGCTCGAGCGATGGCTCGCGCCGGAACACGACTTCGAGCTGATCTACACGAAGGGCGTCACGAGGAGTCGATCATGCTGAGCGGGTGTGTCCGCCCGTGTCGCTAAATCGCCGGCCGGTAGATGTGCAGGACCGCGCCGGTGGCATATGTCGTTGCCTCGACGAGCTGCAGCTTGATCGGTGCCGATAGGTCCTTGAACAGCGGCAGGCCGTCACCCAGCGCCACCGGGTTGATGACGAGGCGATATTCGTCGACCAGGCCAGCTCGCGACAGTGCCTGCACGAACGACGCGCCGCCCCAAGCAATGATGTCGCCTCCAGGCTCCTGCCGCAGCGCCGAGATCTCCTCAGCAAGGTCGCCGCGCGCCACCCGTGAGTTGCTCCAGTCTGTGTCTGTGAGTGTCTTCGAGAACACGACCTTCGGCAGATCGTTCATCGGGGTCGCGTACTCATCGTTGGAGTACGGCCAGTGCTCGGCCATCTGTTGATAGGTCACGCGGCCCATTGCGTGGGTGCCGGTGTGGCACAGCCAATCGAGCTTGAGTTGCTTCAAGGCCGGATCTTCGGGCGCGCTGCGGTGATCTGGGGCGCCCTTCGCCGGCGCCACGAACCCATCGACTGAGACTGACATCTCCACGATCACTTTTCGCATCCGTCGCTCCAATCGTTCTTCGTTGACCAGTCACCATTGAGACCGACACGTGCCGCCGCCGATCACATCTGGGACGCTCGGGTCGGCGCCTGGGGGACGCCTCGCTCAAGCTTGGCTGCCGGGCGGCCGATCCAGTGCCTACCATGGTCGAAGATCACCTACGACTGGGGTCTCTCATCTCCGCCATCGGCGCGGCGCTGCTCGCGGTGTCGGTCTTCCTGCCGTGGTACGGGGTCAGTCTAACCGCCAGCGGAGCGGCCTCCGCCCAACAGGCGCTCAACAACGTGGCGCAGCAGTACGGAAACGCCACTTTTCAGACCCAGGCGAAAGCACTCGGCCTCGGGTTCGGTGCATTCACCGGCCATCAACTCACCACACTCAGCGCACACCAGGCGTTGAAATACCTCGACGTGATACTCCTGATACTGGCTGCGATTGCCTTCCTCGCGGCGCTGCTGCGCCTCGCGGGAGAGCCAATCCAGACGGGCGGCGGTCAGATCGCGCTTGTCGGGCTCTTGGCGACTGTCTGTGTCCTATTTCGGATGGTTGAGCGCCCTGCGCCCCTGGAGCAGATTTTCTCGCTGTCACTCAGCTGGGGCATCTGGCTTGCGCTCGCAAGCTCTGTGGCCGTCGTAGTTGGGAGCCTGTGGCCGAGCACGAGCAGGCCGAATCGCTCCGCCGGCACACTGGCAATGGCGTTGGATGGGCTCTCAGGTTGGACGCCCGACGCCTGACATCTCCTGTCATTGTGTCCTGGGCATAAGGTCGGTGATCGGGGGCGCCTTGGACGGACAGGCCAACCGGGTGATGCGCAGGATCACGGCAGTCATGGCGAGACCGAGAGACCGACGATGGGGTCGAGGATTGTGAAGGGCGGAACAACCTCGACCGCTCACTGCACGGCGTTGTGTGCCTGGAGGCGTTCCAGCTCGTCGGCGATGACGGTCGCACCGTCGCTGCGGGCGAGGGCGCCGGCCATCGCGCGGGCACCCTGTTTGATCGACTGGTCCTCGAGGGCTTGTGAGATCACGCGGCGCAGCTTCTCGGGGGAGCTCTTCTTGCTGACCCTCACGCCGGCATGCGCGACGACCACGCGGGCGGCGTTATCCGGCTGGTCGCGACCATCGGGAATGCAGACGAGCGGAACGCCATCGGCGAGGGCGGCGTTGACCGTTTGCCAGCCCGCGTGGGTGATGACGAGCGCCGCGTGTGGAAGAACGGTTCGATGTGAGAGGAAAGCCACGCTGCGCGTGTTGTCGGGGATGCGCAGCTGACTCGAGTCGAGCGCGGGCCCGGCTGTAAGCAGCGCTCGGACGCGCAGCCCGGCCACGGCGTCGAGGACACGCTGGGCGAG
>DATHNH010000089.1:0-23893 GCA_035486255.1 Solirubrobacteraceae bacterium
AGCTCAAGCCCGCGTTCAAGCCCGACGGCAAGATCACCGCCGGCAACAGCTCTCAGATCTCAGATGGCGCCGCCGCGGTGCTGCTGATGTCGGCCGATAAGGCCAAGGCGCTCGGGCTGACCCCGCGGGCGCGGGTCGTCGATCAGACGACCGTCGGCTGCGACCCGGTGAAAATGCTCGAGGGCCCGATCCCGGCGACGCGCAAGATCCTCTCGCGCAACGGCATGCAGATCGGCGACATCGATCTGATCGAGATCAACGAGGCGTTCGCGCCGGTCGTGGCCGCCTGGAAGCGCGAGCTTTCTCCGGACATGGACCGCGTCAACGTCAACGGCGGCGCGATGGCGCTCGGCCACCCGCTCGGCTCGACCGGCGCACGGCTGATCACCACGCTGCTGCACGAGCTCGAGCGCTCCGACAAGGAGATCGGCTTCGTGACGATGTGCTGCGGCGGCGGGCTCGGCACGGGCACGCTGATCCAGCGAGTCTGAGGGAGCGGTGATGCTGTTCCGCCCGGCGCATGCGCCGGGCGGCCGGGCGGCACATGTGCCGCCCGGTGGACCCGCACATGTGCGGGTCCAAGGGGGGCGCGCATGCGCGCCCCCCGGCCAGGCCGCATGCGGCCTGGCCCTCTCGGCTCGAAGTTTCGCCGAGCATGCGCCATGGCCCTCCGATTCGCTGACGCGCGAGCGGTCGCTCAACCCTTGGGTCCGGCGCCGGTCCAGTTGACCGCGACCGGAGCCAGGGCCAACAGGGCCTGCCAGGTGGCCGCTTCGGTGTGGCCGCTTGGCGCGATCCCGTGGGCGCTCTGGAACTGCTCGAGGTTGGAGGCTGTCGTAGCGTTGAAGATTCCGGTCGTTTCCTGAGTGGGGACCGCGGCGGCGAGATGCTCCTGCATCCACAGCACCGGGTCCCCTTTGCTTCCTTCGGCGAGTTCCGACCAGGACGGGTTGGGAGTGACGCTCGTGAGCGGTGCCGGCGGGGTTGCAAGTGCCGTCCAAAGGCCGGTCGGGGTTTCCTGGAAGTCCCAGAAGGAGGTGCCGGTCGCCCCGTAGAGGGGGGCCTCCTCGCGAAAGCGCACCAGTTCTTCGGCTGACGGTTTCGAGTAGGTCTGCCCGAGCGGGAAGATCGGCCGGCCATAAGCGCGGTTTGAGATGTAGGTGTTGGCATAGGTTGTATCCACGGAGTTGCCGATGTCCTTCCAGTACATCTGGGGCGCATTGAACTGGGCGCCATTGGGTCCGAGGAACACCGAATAGGGGAAGGCAGTGTGGTCGTATACGTAGGGGAAGGACGCCAACCCCAGCGGATATGCCGCACCGATCGCTGCCCTCAAGTCCGCTATGTAGGTCTGTGCGGCACCGTAATGGCCTTCGTACTCCGACTCGGCGTCGATCACCAGGCAGTCGGCTCCCGCTGCCACCGCTCGTGCGCCGAGTTCGGCCTCGCCCGCCGGGTTGCTGCCATAGACGTACTGCCACGCGCACACCTTCAAGCCGCTCGCGTGCATCTGCTGCACGAATTCGGGGCTGAACTGGCTCCAGTAGTTGGATGAGCCGTCGGAGCTCTTGACATAGAGCGTAGTCACGCCCGCGGCGTGGGCTTGGGCGACGATCGAGGCGATGTTGCCGCTGTCGGACTGGCTCACGTACCAGATCCACATTCCTTGTCCGTCGAACGCCGTGCCGTCGGAGCTGGGCGCCGTGACGGGACTCACAGGCGGGGCCGGGGGCACAGGTGGGTGCAGCGCATAGCGCACGATCTGGATCGGACCGAAGGAGTTGGTGTGGCGACCGTGGCCGACCAGAATCATGATGCGCCCGGAGTGGGCCGTACTCGGTATGTGCACGACCATTCCCAGGGTCGAGCTCGCCAGATGCGCAGTGGGGGAGTTGCCGGCGATGCGGGCATTCCAGCTGTGGGGGAACGCGACGACCATTCCCTTGCGCAAGCCGGTGCCCTTGACGAGCAACTCCCCGCCCAAGGAGACCTGGCGCGGGTTGGTTGAGCAGTGGATCGCCGGGACGCACGCCGCGCTCGTCAGCGTAAATGGGTTCGTGCGCTTAGCGGGCGCTTTGCTTCTTGGCTTCGACGGGCTCCCGCCTGTCGACTTGGTTGGCGATGAGGGCGATTTCGAGGGAGCGCTCCCGCTCGAAGGCGTGCCCCCACCCGACGGAGCGCTCGTACCGCCCGGGTTTGCGGACGCGGCCCGTACCGGCCCGGGCTGGAGGAGCGTCGAGCAGAGCAGGCAGATCGCCAGCAGCGCCACCTCTATGGCGACGGAGGTCGATCGCTTGTGGTTTGCTGCTCTTGCCACGGACCATCCCTTCCTGGCTCGGGGGCCTGCCGCTTTCCCGGCGCGTCCCATCCGAGCCGACGGCGACCCGGACTCGGCGTCGCACGACGTTAGCGGTTCTGGCCGCTCAAACCGCCGGTGGACAGAGAAGTTGCGTCCCCCGCTCGCGGGTCTCAGCTGGAGCTTGCGGAGGAGCGTGCGTGCACCTGACGCAGTCGCCTCGGGCCAAAGCCGCGGTATCGCGGGTTGCCCCAAGAATGTCGGTTAGCAGAACCGCCTCGGTCACGATTTGCGATGCCGCGCCAAGGCTGGTCCGAGTTACTTGACATAACGGACTATTCCGCTTGACATGGATCGGTCTTTCCTATAAAACCGTGTCGCGCTGTGTTCCGATAGCCATAATACGCCGCATTCTCGGATTGATAGACGAGAGACGCAATGGGCGTAACAGGTCAGGGTCAGCCGACGATGGTTGGTTAAAGGGCACATTGCACCGCAGTATCAACCAAACCAGGAGGATTAGGATGACTAGAATGGGCAAACCCCATGTGGGAGGGCGAGCGATGGCTCCTCTTCTCGCGGTGGCTGCTGTCTCGCTGGCTGTGCTCGGCTTCGCGGCCCCGGCGCTGGCAGGCAAACCAACCGGCAAATTCGCCAACTTCGGTCAGTGCCCGACGAAAGTGAGCGGCGTCAACTTTTGTGTATTCGCGCAGACCAACAGCGGCGAATTCAAGATCAAGACGACCGAAGTGCCGATCACGAAAACGATCACGCTCCAAGGCGGCATAATCGACAATGAAGAAACTGGAGCGGAAACGTGGGTAAACGCCGCCAACGGAGAAACGATATCGAAAACGCCCGAGAACGTCCCTGGTGGTTTGTTCAAAATCATCGCGCCCAAAGGGTGGCCTGAAATCCTGCAGATCATCTTCAACGAATTCATCAGCAAAGGCATCACGGGAGTGAACGCGACGACCGAACTCGTTGGAAACATCGGTATCAGCCGCGGCGCGCTGCTCTCAGGAGCACCCGATGCGCTGTCGTTGCCGGTGCGCGTGCATCTGGAAAACGGTTTCCTCGGCAACGGTTGCTACGTCGGCTCGAAAGCCCATCCGGTCATGCTCGAACTGACCACGGGTACGACGAGCCCGCCGTTACCCAACGAACCGATCACGGGAAGCCTCGGCGAACCTGAATTCATCGAAGAAGGCAATCTGCTGATCCTCAAGAAAAACGAGCTCGTGAACAACACGTTCGCGGCTCCGGAAGCCGAAGGATGCGGCTCGCAGATCCTGTTTGGCCTGTTCACAGGAGCAATCGACAGCGCTGTGGACTCCGAGCTCGGGCTGCCGTCCGCTTCGGGCAACAACACGGCGATCCTCAAGGGCACCCTTGAAAATGCCAAGGCAGCCGCGGTAATAAAAAGCGAATAGTAGATAGTGCTTGCCAGTAGGTGTACTGGCTGACACTGACTTGCGCTAACACCGCAATCGAGTCAGGCAAGTAGTGCGTGGGTCCCGCCGGTCGAGCTGGCGGGACCCACTGTTACATTGGCGCCGAGTACGTCGTCTCCGTTGGCGTCAAGTACGTCGTTTCCCGCTTTCCAGGAGTTTCCGTCGACCCTGCGTGCAGGACCGCTCCAGCGCATGGCTGCCGCGGTCAGGCTACTCCCCAGCGAAAGCCGAGCGCCGAGGGAGAGGGTGCCAGCGGACTATCGGGTAGGCCCGCGGAAGGCGCGGGCAGGTTGTAGCCGGTGGGCGCCACGTCATTGGGAGCGTCCGCGTGAAACAGTGACGCCAGATACTGGATCTGGTCCCGACCGACGCCGAGCTCGAACTGGCCGCCGCCATAGTTGGCGATGCCGTGCGCGGCGCAGTAGTCGAACGCGTCGAGCAGGTTCTTCAGGCCACCGAGTCGCGACGGCTTGATGTTGACCATACGCGGTGGATAGCGGAGTGCCTCGATGTCGGCCACCGAATGAATCGGCGCGTCCCACGAGAAGCGCTCGCGATCGGCCGCCAACACCAAGTCGGTCTCGGGGGTGAGCGCGGGGTCCTCTATCCACGCATCTGGAAACGCCTCCGCCACACGCTTGTAGAGCACCGGGTCTGGTGCCTGATCGACGATCGAGCCGGAGTAGTAGGCCTTGAAATCGACCGACTCCACCGCGCCGCTCCCCGCGAGCTCGGAGATCAGCTCCTCGCTCCACGAGCTCGTCGGGTCGAGCTTGAAGCGCAGCGAGGGATAAGCATCCAGGCGGATGCGTAGTGGATCCATGCTCGGTGGCTCGCCGAGTCGCAGTGACACGACGAAGCGCACCGGCTCCGGTGTCCGCCCGAGCGCCTCGTGCAGACTCGTGCCGGCCTGACGCAGCGCCAAGTCAAGGGCCGCCGCCTCATAAGCCCACACGCGATATCGCCGTGATACCTCACGTTGGGGCTCCTGTGGAAAGAGGTCGAGCTCCGCGAGGTGCTCGCAGAACGATCCGATCGTCCAGCTTCCTTGCAGTGGAAGACAGGTTCCCGCAGCCTGCAATATCTCGTGGTCCACGGCGTCGTAGGTCACGTCCTCGCCAATGCCCTCATGGTCGGCTCCGGCCATTCGGATGACGGTGCTCTTGCGCTCGAATTCGCTCGACACGAGCGCCTGTAGCGGCTCGAATGCGTAGCTCTCGATCCGCAGTGGCAGATCCTTCACGCGTCCCCATGTATTGACGGGCTCAGGCACAGCGGCTCAGCTTAGACTGTAGTAGTGGCAAGTCACACCAAGGGCCCGCGGGGTCGCTCCCGCAAGCCGCGCCCGAGCGCGCAGGATTCGGCCGAGCGAGCGCAGTCGGCCGTGAAGGAGCAGTCCTCGTCGCATCGTCGGCGCGCATCGCGAGCAGAGCCGCGCCCGTCCGTTCCTCCTCAGACAACGTTCGGCGAGCGTCCCCATGCGCCCTGGCACCCGCTGCCACTTTCCGAGCTGCTCATCCTGGCTGGAGGGATCGCGTTCGTGATCGCCGTCGTCCGGCTGCGTCACGGCCCGACAGCGGGAGGTCCGCTGCTGCTCGCGGGCATAGTCGCCGTCGCGCTCGGCACGATCGAGGTCACGTGGCGTGAGCACTCCAGTGGCTATCGCTCGCACACGCTGCTCTTGGCGCTATTGCCGGTCATCGTGCTGCATTCGGCTGTCGTCTTGGGCTACACGTTCGTCGCCAAAGCCTCACAGCTCTTGAACGTGGGGATGTTCGCGATCGACATCGCGGTGTTCGTACTCCTGTTCAGGTTGTTGCGCACGCGCTTCCTGGACGCCCGGGCCCGCGCGGCGATCCGGCGCTGAGCGAGTCTCTAGCCGAGGCTCAGCGAAGGAAGCGGCAGCTCACCCTGGCTGCCGCCCTCGCCCCGTGTCTCGCCGCTGAAGCCAAGTCGCTCCAGGCGCGCGATCTCGCGCTCACCTTCCATCCGCGCGGGATCGGCCTCGGGAAGCTCGGCGATCAGGCGTGCGATCCGATTGCGCAGCTGCAAGGCAAAGTGGGGGGTGGAGGCGCCCATCAGCTCGCGCACGTCCTCCACGCTCACCTCGCCGGTGCGCTCTCTGATCAAGCGGTTGGGATTCTCTGCTTGGCTCACGGTCCTGTGCTCTGCGTAGGTTCGCTCGAGGTTGTCGGTGAGGCGACCGTAGGTTCGACGGTCGGATTGGAGGATATCTCCAGCAGCGTGTCCAGGTGCGCCTGGGTGGTGGCCGAGATCGCGGCTTCGCCGCCGATCAGCCAGCCATGGTTGTAAACGCCGTGTACCGGGCCTGACGGAGGCGAGCCGGGCTGCAGGTCGCTCAGGTAGCCGCTCAGGACATTTGACAGTGCGCTTGCGCTTTCGAGCAGTAGCAGCGGGCCGTAGTCACCGCGCGCCGACAGCGCCGCCGCCGCGGGGGCGTCCAGTGGTCGCGCGCTGTTCGCAAACACGAGCCCGTGCCCGGGTTCCACTACTCCCCAACCGAACGAGCCATCGCTGAAGCGTGCCACGGCGATCGCGTTCTCCGCGGGATCGCCGCCGCCGATTCGGGTCACCGGTCCGAACCGCGCGAGCTCTCTCACCACGCGCCCACTCACGACCGTGCTGGGACCTATGACGTAGATCGAGGCCCCGGCGAGCCGCGTCAGCTCCGCGGCGGTTGCGCGCGGGATCGTCGAGTGCTCTACGAACAGGATCGGCGCGCCCGTCTGAGCGGACAGTCCTGCGGCAGGCATCGTCATCGCGGGCGGAGCGTTCGCCGCGGTCACGATCAGCCGGCGTGGGGAGTGTCTGTGCAACGAGCTCGAGAGCCGCTCGATCGCCACCGCCAGCGCCGCCGGTTCGGCGCCGGCAAGCGATCGTGTGACGTAGCCTTCGGGCGCTTTCGTCTCGCCGATCTGGATGATCTGGGCGAGGCCGGTCGGCCCTGTCGGCGAGGGCCCAAGCGCGGCGGTTCCCCTGGGCCGCATCGCGTGCAGAGCGCTACTGCTGACTTCGGGAAGGCCGGCCTGTTCGGTGTAGAGCAGTGGTGCACGCAGCGGTTGGCCGGCCAGCACGGAGGCCGCCAAGGCCGCCGGCCAATCGCCTGCGTCCACGAGCACGACCGCGTGCGGGCGGGTAGCGGGAGTGAGACCCGGGTAGGCGGTCAGCGCGATCGCGGCGGCGTCGTCGGTCGAGGTCGAGCCGCCCAAGCGGGTGGTATTCGTCGTGCTCACGCCAACCGCTCCGTGAGTGCCGAGTACGGGCACGCCGGCCGAGCCCTGTTCCACTGATTGTCGCGGGAGCGTCTTGCCGCATCCTGCGAGCCCGGCGGCCAGTGCGAGCGCGAGGGCCACGCCGCGCGTGGAAGGAAAATATTTCATCTCCGCCACGCTACCCGCCGCTCCCGACGGCTGTCGCGCTGGAGGCGGTGCGGGCGGCTGCCTTCACCCCCGGCATCGTCGTCCCCCGAATGGCAGTCCCCGAGTCGAGCCTGATCCATCCATGCCGAGCGCGATCGACGACCACGCTCGGCATGGATGGATCAGGCTCGAGCAATCTCCAAGTCGTGGGTCGGCACCGTGGGACGCGCAACAGCCTCGCGATCTGCAACTAGCCGCCCAAAATCGCCCTGTTTGCGGGGAAAACGTCCCAAAACCCGCACATCGCGTGCAACCGTCATTGCAGTTTGATAGCCTGCCGCCCCGAACGCCGAATCCTTGGCCAGAAGCCAAGGAACGGGGGACCCAGGTTGTTGGGGCGAATCCCGCGGTTATCCGTGAGAAGCGCAGGCTCTTTCAGCGCTAGCCCGTCAGCTAACCCCGCAGGCCGACGAAAGAGGTTGCTTTGCGATTCCGAGCTTTGGGCTCAACGGTTTGCTGCATGCTTGCTATGGCGGCCGCGCCGGCATCGGCGCTCGCCGTCACCGGCGGCGTGTCGGCCGGGGGTGCTTCGGCGGTCAGCCCGCCCCCCGCGGCTGTCGGCGGCGCCGCGCCGACCACGACGACTCCGCCGGTCAAGAAGCCGCACACGGCTCCCGTCACCTCCAAGTCTTCGAGCGTTCTCTACAAGGGCCCCGTCTATGAGATGACGGCGACCGGTCAGGTCGTCCCGTACGTCGCGCCTCAGACGCCGGGCGAAGTCACCTCGTCGACAGGTGGGAGCGTCGTCGGCGTCGCCGCCGACATCAAGCCGGAGCTGCTCGTCCCAGGGAGCACGGCGCGCCTGGTGGACGGTCTTGCCGCGGCCCCGATGTCCGCGCCTGCGGCGGTCCAGCAGATCATCTGGACCGGCAATCAGATCATCGGACTGCCCTATATATACGGAGGCGGTCACGCCTCCTTCGTCTCGCCCGGCTATGACTGCTCGGGCACCGTCTCCTATGCGCTGCACGGCGCGAGCCTGATCACAACGCCAATGGACTCCAGCGAATTCATGAGCTGGGACGCGGGTGGGGTCGGCACATGGGTGACGATCTTCGCCAACGGCGGTCATGCCTACATGACGGTCGCCGGTCTGCGTCTCGATACGAGCCCCGTCGATGACCCGTCCAACCAGAACGGGCCGCGCTGGCGACCCCTGCGTCCCGCCAACCCCGGGTTCACGGTTCGCCATCCCACCGGCCTGTAGAGGCCGAGAGCGGGCTCGGGCGTCGGGAAGTCGGGGCATCGCGAAATGAGGCGCCCCCTGCGTGCGCGGGGACAAAGCGTTTCGGATGTTGACCGGCCCCGCGTCGATGGGCAGCCCCAGGGCGCCTGTCGGCTACGCTTGTAGCCCAACTTCCCCGCCCAACAGGAGGATCACATGGCCGGTTTGACCGGGCGCATGTCAACCGTCGTGAAGGCCAAGGTCTCCAAGCTCTTGGACCGCGCCGAAGACCCCGCCGAGACGCTCGACTACAGCTACCAGAAGCAGGTCGAACAGCTGCAGAACGTCAAGAAGGGCATCGCCGACGTGGTGACGGCCAAGAAGCGCTTGCAATTGCAAGAGACTTCGCTCCAGCAGCAGGTCGTCAAGCTCGACACCCAAGCCCGCCAGGCGGTCTCCTCGGGCAAGGAAGACCTTGCGCGTGTGGCATTGGAACGCAAGAACATCGCCCAGACCGAGCTGCAGTCGCTTGACACACAGGTCACAGAACTCGAAGCCCAGCAGGAGAAGCTGACCGACTCCGAGCAGAAGTTGCGCGCCAAGATCGAAGCCTTCCGCACCAAGAAGGAGGTCATCAAGGCCCAGTACTCCGCCGCCGAAGCACAGGTCAAGATCTCCGAAGCGGCGACCGGCGTGGGCGAGCAGATGGCGGACGTGGGTCTTGCGATGCAGCGTGCGGTCGACAAGACCGAAAACATGAAGGCTCGCGCGGATGCCGTGCAAGAGCTCGAAGCGGCCGGCACGTTCGACGACATCACCGCGCTCGGCCCGGGCGAAGACGACATCGACCGCCAGCTCAAATCGCTCTCCAGCAAGTCCGCGGTCGACGACGACCTTGCCAAGTTGAAGGGTGAACTCGGATCAGGAGACGGCGGGGGTGGAGCGGGTCAGCTCCCGGCCGGTGCCGAGGAGGAACCGGCCACGGCCGATCCAGCCAAGGAGCAGTCGGCATGATCGTGCGCATCTCAGGCGAGGATCAGTACCGGCTCGAGGAGAGCCTGCACGAGCGGCTCAACCAGCTTGACAACGCGGTGCTCTCCGCCATCGATGGCAACGACGAAGATGCCTTCAATGCATCTTTCAAGGAGCTGCTCGACTACGTGCGTGCCAATGGGCAGCGCATCGGCGACGAGGAGATCGAGACCTCAGACCTGATCCTGCCACCGGACGACATCACGCTGGCCGAAGCCGCCGGGGAATTCACGGGCGAGGGCCTGATCCCAGACTGACGCCCGGCATTGCCGGTACAGATGAATTGCGGACGGCCTGCCCCGCGTGCGCGGGAGCACGGCTAAATCGGGATACCCCATAGTGGAAACCACCGCTCGAGTTCGGGCTCGATCGGCAGTTCAGAGGCCATTTGCGCCTTCAGCTGCAGCTCGCGCTCGGTGGAGCGTTCGCTGGGCTGTGTCGAGCTGGAGGTGCTGCCTCCCGACGCAGGCACGAACGGGTACCAGAAGCCGCGCTTGTAGTTGTAGATGAAGTACACCGGCCGGCCCTTTGCGTCCTTGAAGGCGAACACCGCGCACAGCAGTCGCTCGCCGTGGCCGGCCGTCTCGATCGAGCTGGACACCGCGTTGATGCCGACTGCCAGATCTTCCACAGAGTTGCCACGCAGGACCATCCAGCGGTAGCCGAAGCTGTCGTCCTGGGTATGCACCTTGGTTCCGCTCTCGCCGCCGGTGGCAACGACGACTTCTTCCATTTCCTTGATGACGCTTTCGAACTCGCTGGTCTGCAGCGCCTGGAAGACGATCGCCGCGGCGCCGGCAGGTTCGATGTTGTGCTCGGTTTGCAGCGCGATGTAGGCCGTGGAGATGGCGAACAGACGGTCTGGAGCCGGGCCTTTGACCTCGTGGCGGCCCGTCAGGATGTCTTTGAGGCCCACTGCTTCAGGCGGCGCTCTGCAGCTGGGACTCCAGCCGGCTGAGCGCGTCCAGGCGCTTCTCAAGCGTTGGGTGGTCGGAGAAGAGGTTCATGAGCGACTGCTTGGTGCGAGCCGGCACGATGAAGAAGGCGCTCATGCCTTCGGCCTGGCGCAGGTCCTGGCTGGGGATGCGCTCGATCGTGCCGCTGATCTTCACAAGCGCCGAGGCCAGCGCGCTCGGACGACCGGTGAGCACCGCCGAGCCCCGATCGGCCGCGAACTCGCGGTAGCGCGAGAGCGCTTGTAGAAGCAGGAAGGAGATCGCGTAGACGAGCACCGAGGCGACCAGCACGAGCAGCGCGCCCTCCTCCTCTTCCTGGTTGCGCCCATACCCGCCGCCAAAGCCGCCTCCGAAGAACAGTGAGAACTGGGCGATCAGCGCCGCCAATGTCGCGAAGAAGCTGGCCAGCGTCATCACCATCACGTCGCGATTGATCACGTGTGTCAGCTCGTGGCCGATCACGCCTTCGAGCTCCGCGCTGTCGAGCATCCGCAGGATGCCGCTGGTCGCGCACACGGTTGCCTTCTTCTGCGAGCGACCCATCGCGAACGCGTTGGGCATCGCCGTGTCCATCACGCATACGCGTGGCTTGGGCAGGTCCGCCTGCACGCACAGTCGCTCGATGATCCCGTGCAGCTCCGGCTGCTCCTCGGGGGTGACCTCTTTGGCGCCAAGCGTCGAGAGCGCGATCTTGTCCGAGGTGAAGAACTGCATCGCCAGCATGAACAGAGCGATCACGACGATGAAGCCGGCGGCGGCGCCGGCGGCGATCAGGGCGCCGACGAACACCACGTAGACGAGTCCCAGCAGGAACATCGTCAACAGCATGCGTGCCTGCAGGCCGCCGTCTTTGCCGAACTCCGAGCTTCGCTTTGCCATCTGGATTGATTGTAGAGTCCGCGAGTCCCGATGTCGCCGTCCGTCGGGGTGCGGCGAGCCGAGGATGCGATTGCGTAAAGTCCGCGTATGGTCGGCGCCGGCGAGGAGGAGACTCCGTGAAGCCCGAAGTTCTCATCTTCGGCATCTCGATCAAGACCTTCGGCGTGACGTTCGCGATCTGCTTCCTCGCCTGCGGCGCGATCATCGCGCGCCGCCTGCGCGAGCTCGGCAAGCCGGTCGACTGGGCCTATGAGATCGTGTTCGCCGCGCTCATCGGTGGGCTGCTCGGAGCGCGCGGCTACTTCATCGTGCAGAACTACGGCGAAGTCAAGAACGACCTGCTGGGGCACATCTTCTCCGGGTCTGGCCTGGTCTGGTACGGCGGCGCGATCGGCGGCGCGATCGCCGTGGTGGCTTGGATGCGCTGGCGCGACACGCTCAACCTCCTCACCGTCGATATGTGCGCCACGGTGCTGGCGCTCGGCTATGGGATTGGGCGGATCGGCTGTCAGGTCTCCGGCGACGGCGACTACGGCATCCGCTCGAAACTGCCCTGGGCTATGGGCTATCCGCATGGAACGGTGCCCACACCGCCGGGCGTCACGGTGCAGCCGACGCCGATCTACGAGACGGTCTCGATGTGCTTGCTCGCCTATTTCCTGTGGCAGCTGCGCGATCGCGTGCGGCCTGGAGTGATCCTTGGGCTGTACCTGGTCTTCGGCGGGCTGGAGCGTCTGCTGGTGGAGTTCATCCGCCGCAACAAAGAGGTCTTTGCCGGTCTGACCTCCCCGCAACTGGAGAGCGTCGTCCTGATGGCGATCGGCGTGGTGTTGCTGTGGGTCCTCGCGCGTGGTGAGGGTTGGGCGGTGCCGGGCGGCGGTGTCTCCGTTTCGAGGCGCCCCTCGCGTGCGCGCGCGAGCGCTGCGTAGGCGTAGGAGCCGCCATAATCTCGGGATGGCCACCGGCACGTCCCTCTCGCATGTCTTCCCGCTGGGCAGCCGCATCAACGAGCGCGGTCATGTCGAGGTGGGGGGGTGCGACACGATCGAGCTGGCGCGCGAGTTCGGCACGCCGGCTTATGTCGTCGCCGAGGACGATCTGCGGGCGCGGGCGCGTGCGTTCGTGCAGGCGGGCTCCGTGGCCGGTCACGAGGACTTCCACGTGGTCTTCGCCTCCAAGGCGTTCCCGTGCACCGCGGTGCTGAGCCTGTTTGCGCAGGAGGGCCTGTGGTGCGACGTGGCCTCCGGCGGCGAGCTGCATCTCGCTTTGAACGCCGGGTTCCCGCCCGAGCGGATCCTGATGCACGGCAACGCCAAGTCCGAGGCCGAGCTGCGCACGGCTCTGGAGTGCGGGATCGGGTTGATCGTGATCGACAACTTCGACGAGATCGACCGTTTGGCAAGGCTGGCAAATGGGCTACAGAGTGTGCTCATCCGGGCGACTCCAGATGTTCGAGGCGACACGCACGAGAAGATCTCCACGGGCCAGGCAGACTCGAAGTTCGGTTTCTCGATGGCCGATATCCCCGCCGCGATCGAGCGCGTGCGGGCGGTCGCGGGACTCGAACTACAGGGCATCCACGCCCACATCGGCTCGCAGCTGCTCGAGCTGGAGCCCTACCGTCGCGAGGCCGAGGCGCTCGCGAAGATCGGCGAGGGGACGGGCGGGTTCTCAATCTACGACCTTGGCGGTGGGCTCGGCGTGGCATACGCGGAGAGCCAGCGTCCGCCGGAGATAGAGGAATGGGTCGGTGCGGTTCTCGGCGCCGCGCACGAGGCCGGGATCGACCCGGGCAAGCGCGTACTGGTCGAGCCGGGGCGGGCGCTCACAGCCAACGCCGGCGTCACGCTCTACACGGTCGAGAGCGTCAAGCGCAACGTCTCGACATGGGTGGCGGTCGACGGCGGCATGTCCGACAACCTGCGTCCGATGCTCTACGGCGCCGCCTACGAAGCGCACGTGGCCGATCGTCTGGGCGATCCCGCGAGTGCTGTCAGCTGCGTGCTGGCGGGCAAGCACTGCGAGTCCGGCGATGTGATCGTGCGCGAGGCGCTGCTGGAGGACCCCAGGCCAGGAGATGTGATCGTGACGCCCGCGACCGGCGCTTACGGATTTGCGATGGCCAGCAACTACAACGGCCTGCCACGCCCGCCGGTCGTGTTCTGCAAGGACGGCGACGCGCGTGTGGTGGTCAGGCGTGAGCGCTTCGAGGATCTCACGGCCCGCGATGTCCTCTGAGCGCTCAGCGATGACCCCGGAGCGGCCCGCGAGCTCACCGGAGGACCCCGCCGTCGCCTCCGGACCGTTCAACGTCGGTCTGCTCGGCTTCGGCACTGTCGGCTCGGCCTTCGCCGGGCTGCTACAGGAGCGCGCCCCTCACATAGAGAAGCTCAGCGGACGTCTGCCGATACTGGGCGAGGCGCTCACCACCAGCAAAGGCGACTTCGCCCAGATTCTCGAGTCCTCTGACTTGATCGTCGAGCTGATCGGCGGGATCGAGCCCGCGCGCGAATATGTGCTTGCCGCGCTACAGGCGGGCAGGCACGTCGTCACAGCCAACAAGCAGCTGCTCTCCCAGCACGGCGAGGAGCTGTTCGAGGCGGCACGTGCGAGCGGAGTGCAGCTGCGCTTCGAGGCTGCCGTGGCAGGCGTCGTCCCCGTTGTCCGTGTCCTGTGTGAGTCGCTCGCCGGCGCGCACGTCGAGCGCATCCACGGGATCGTCAACGGCACCACCAATTTCATCTTGAGCGAGATGACCGCCGGCTCCTCCTACGAGCAGGCGCTTGCCGAGGCTCAGCGCCAAGGCTACGCCGAGGCCGACCCAAGCGACGACGTGAGCGGACGCGACGCCGCGGCCAAGATGGCGATTCTCGCGCGGCTCGCGTTCGGCACGCCGGTTCACATCGACCAAGTGCCCTACGAGGGGATCGAGCAGCTGCAAACAGACGACCTTCAGTACGCCCGTGAGCTGGGACTCGGCTTGAAGCTGATTGGCACCGCCGAGCGGCGCGACGGCGGCCTATCGGTGCGCGTGCACCCGGCCTTCCTTTACTCCGGCCACCCGCTGGCTTCGGTCAACGGCCCTTTCAACGCCGTCACGGTCGAGTCCGATGCGATCACCGAGATCACGATGTCCGGACCGGGCGCGGGCGGACGCCAGACGGCGAGCGCCGTGCTTGGCGACCTCGTCAGCGCGATGCTGCCGCTGGGCGCGCCGTCCGCACCGCTCGATCCGCTGCCGCTGGTACAGGACGTCGAGAGTGGCTTCTACATCCACATGGAGGTTGCCGACACGCCCGGCACGCTGGCGTCGATCGCCCAGCTGCTCGGCGAGCAGGGCGCCTCGATCAAGTCGGTTGCCCAGCACGGCCTGGGTGAGCACGCACGCCTCGTGATGGTCATCCACCCCCTGGCTGAATCGCGCGTACGCGAGGCGCTAAAACGCATCGCCGCGCTCGACTTCCTACGCTCAAAACCGCGAGCTATCCGTGTAATAGAAGAGGAGTTCATGTGAGCAACGCGATTTCCATGGGCAAGAGCCACGTACCGCTGATCGAGCGCTATCGCGACCGCCTGCCGTTCGCCGAGGACGACCCGATCGTCAGCCTGCAGGAGGGCTCGACGCCGCTGTTGCGCGCCCCTGTCCTCTCGGAGATGGTGGGCGCTTCGGTACGACTCAAGCTCGAGGGCGCCAACCCCACGGGCTCGTTCAAGGACCGCGGCATGACCTGCGCCGTATCGGCGGCTGTGCGTGACGGCGCCAAGGCAGTGATCTGCGCCTCCACGGGTAACACCGCAGGCAGCGCCGCGGCCTACGCCGCACGCGCGGGCATCACCTGTGCCGTGATCGTCCCCGAGGGCAAGATCGCCGAAGGCAAGATGGCCCAGACGCTGATGCACGGCGCACGCGTTATCTCACTTGCCGGCAACTTCGACCAGGCGCTGAAACTCGTGCGCGAGCTGGTCGAGAAGGACCCGATCGTGCTCGTCAACTCGGTCAACGAATTCCGCATCGAAGGTCAGAAGACAGCGGCCTTCGAGATTCACGAGGACCTCGACGGGCAACTCGAAGCGCTCTGCATCCCGGTCGGCAACGCCGGCAACATAACCTCCTACTGGCGTGGCTTCCGCGAGATGGGAGCGACACCGAGGCTATTTGGCTTCCAGGCCGAGGGCGCTTCGCCGCTGGTGCGGGGCGAGGCGTTCGAGCACCCTGAAACCGTCGCCAGCGCGATCCGCATCGGTCATCCGGTGCGGGGGGAGGATGCGCTTGTCGCGGTGAGAGAGTCCGGCGGTGCGATCCGCGCCGTCTCAGATCACGAGATCCTCGCCGCCTACCGCCTGCTCGCCTCCAAGGAAGGCATGTTCTGCGAGCCCGCCTCGGCGGCATCGGTCGCCGGCCTGCTCAAGTACGGGCCCGACGGCGCCGAGCAGGTCGTGTGCGTGCTCACCGGCCGTGGCATCAAGGACCCGCAGACCGCGATCGAACACAACGGCGGCGCCGTGATCCCCTGTAAGCCGGATATCGGCGCGATCGAAGAGGCGGTCCTGGGTTGACCCGCGGGCAACCCGCGTGCGGGTCGGCGGTGTGCCCGAGCAACGACCGTCACGGAAGCGCGGCCCGCGAGTGATCCGCAGACGCGTGGTACGCGTGCCTGCGTCCTCAGCCAACCTGGGCCCGGGCTTCGACTGCTTCGCCGCCGCGCTCGGTCTGCACCTCGAGCTGGAGGTCGTGGAGACGGGCAGCTTTGCCGTCGAGACCGACCTGGACGTCTCGCGTGGCAGGGACAACCTCTGCGTGCGCGCTTTCGAGAGCCTGCACCCAGCTGAGGATTTCACTTTCCGCATCCGCTCGGACATCCCGTTGACGGGCGGCCTCGGCTCGAGCGCCTCGGCGATCGTCGCAGGCCTGCTCGCCGCCGATCACCTGTTCGAGCTGGACGTGGACTTGCTCGCGTGCGCGACCGCGATCGAGGGCCACCCGGACAACGTCGCCGCGGCGCTCTTCGGCGGCTTTGTGATTTGTGCGGACGCCCGTGCCGTGCGCTTCGAGCCGCCCACGGGTCTGGAGGCGCTGGCGGTCGTGCCCGAGCAGGCCGTGCGCACCAGCGAGGCGCGCGGTGCGCTGCCCGAGCAGGTCCCGATCGAGCAAGCGGTCTTCAATGTGGCCCACGGCGCGCTGTTGACACTGGGACTGGCACGGGGCGACTGGGACCTGGTGGCCCGTGGCCTGCACGACAGTCTGCACGAGCAACGGCGCTCCCACCTGTTCCCGCGCTCCTACGAGCTAGCCCGGCGCGCAGGCGATTTCGGCGCGCTGGGAGCCACCATCTCCGGCGCCGGCCCGACCGTGCTGTTGTGGTGTTTCTATGAGCACACAGGCGCGGTCGTGGAGGCGCTGCGGCCGGAGATCGAGGGCTGGGCAACGCTATTGCGGGCCCCCTTCGAGGCTCAGGGCGCCTATGTGGGAGAGTTGTAGGCGCTATGGACGAAAATGGCACCATGGGCCACGCCGGCGCCACGGACGACGGATACTTCCCGCGCGGGTCTTCGCTGTTGCGAATGGTTCACGAAGAGAAGGCGGTCGGGCTCATGTACGGTCAGCGCGCGCTCTGCGTCGGCGCCGTCAAGCCTCTCAACTACGTCGGCACCAGCGAACACACCCACAACAAGCGCACTCCGTTCAGACGCATCACCCATACCGGCGGGATGTTCGAGGCGGTGTTCTTCGGCAGCCGCGAGCAGGCCGACAGAGCGCTGGCCGTCATCGACGGGATGCACCGGCGTGTGATCGGCGAGCTACCCGAAGACGCCGGTCCCCACTACCCGGCGGGGACGCCATACTCGGCGTTCGACCCGGAGCTCATGTTGTGGACGGTGGCGGTGATCGCCGACTCCGCCGAATGGTTCTACGACAGGCTCGTGCGCCCACTGACGTCAGGGCAACGCGAAGCGCTGTGGCAGGACTACCTTCGCTTCGCCGAGCTCTTCCAGATGCCGCGCGAGTCGGCCCCGGCCACCCATCGCGAGTTTCGCGAGTGGTTCGAGCAGCAGCTTGCGGGCCCCGATCTGTATCTGACCGAGGAGGCCCGCTATATGGGCTATGCCTCCGCCTTCGAGATCCCCATGCCCTCCAATCGTCTGCTCGCCAAGCGTATGCACGACCTCGTAATGCTTGGCTCGCTGCCTCCGCGCGTACGCGAGCTCTACGGCCTGCGCTACACCACGACGCAGGCGAGGGCCTGCGAAGCGGTACTGGCCGGTGGCCGCTTCGCGCGCATGCTGGCACCCCGCAAGCTCACCCACGGCTCGTGCATCCCGGAGTTCGAAATGGTCGCCGCCACCGAGCAGCGGCGGATCGAGCGCGGACAGCCCACGCCTCAGCTCGCCGGCTGAGCGCGCGGCAAGGCGCCACCGTGTCCGGGCTCCGCTGAGGCGATGGGTCTCATGCTCGGCTCGCCAATTCCGTTGCCTCGCGGCGCAGGCAGCGCCCAGTGGAGTTTGCCAGGCGCTTAGTGGAGCTTTGCCAGGCGCCTAGCGGAGTTTGCCAGGCGCTTAGCCGAGCTTTGCCAGACGCCTAGCGGAGCTTTGCCAGACGACCGCGGGCGCTTGCCATGCCCGGCAGGCGCTCCAGGACTTCGTCGGCGACCGACAAGTAGTCGGCACCGAGGTCAGGCCGGTGGTCGAGGATCGAAGTGGCCCGCTCGGCCGACTCCGCGTAGGCGATCGACCCACGCACCACGGTGTCGAAGACCTTCTCGCCGAAGCGCTCCTGCAACGAAGCCTTGGCCTCACGCGAGTGCACCGTGCGCATGTCCGCCAAGTTCAGCAACACACCCAAAAGCGACAGCTCGTCGTTGAGGCTGTCGCGCGCGATCTCGATGACCTCCATCGCCTGCTCGACGCCCTGCAACGCGAAATACTGAGCCTCGGCGGTTACAAGCGCGTAATCGGCTGCCACGAGTGCGTTCACGGTAAGCAACCCCAGCGAAGGCGGGCAGTCCACGAGTACCACTTCGTACTCCTCAGGCAGCTTGGAAAGTGCCCGCCTCAGGGTCATCTCACGCCCGATCCTGCCACCGAGCATCAGCTCCGCCTCGGCGAGGTTCAAGCTTGCCGGAATCACGTCCTGGTGGATTGCCTCCTCGGCGCCGCAAGTCCCGGCAAGCACGTCCGCCACCGTCGGATCGCTGTCAGGAGGCAGGTCGAAGTAATCGGACAGGTTGCCCTGCGGGTCGAGGTCCACCGCCAACGTCCTCACGTCGATCCGCCGCAGCACGTCGGTAAGCGTGCGAACCGTGGTTGTCTTGCCGGTGCCCCCCTTCTGTGAGAGCACAGCGATCGTCTGGGCCATTGTGGCCGATAGTACGGGGAATGCGGCTGAGCGGCGCTCAGGCCTGAGCGAGCAACGGTGAGCGTTCCGCACGTTCGCCGGGAACGCTCACGAACGTGAGCCTATAACGGCCCACCAAGATCTCGTCGCCATCGTTCAAGGCTCGCCACTCCACGCGCTCGCCGTTGACGAACACTCCGTTGAGACTGCGGTCGTCGAGCACCCTGACGCCGTCGGCCTGGCGTACGACGAGCGCATGGCGACGGGACACGGTCGGATCGTCGAAGCGCACATCCGCTGCCAGGCTGCGTCCGATGCGCGTCCACTCACGCGTCAGTGCCACAGTCTTGCTCTCGCCGCCTTCCTCGTACAACACATACTCGCCGGGCTCTGTCAGCTCTTCACGCACTCGCATAACCCACTCCTGCGGCTCATGAGCCTGCGACCGCGACCGAGTCTCGATGGGGGAGACGTCCGCGCTGAACAGCGATGCCCTGACGAAGTCGTGGCACCCACACTCAGGACAGTCACGCAGCGCGTCCAGCGAGTTCAGCGTCAATACATATCCGCATCTCTGGCAGCGGAACGATCCGGTGCCAGCCATCGTGCCCGAAGTATGCGACTCCATGCTGCGCTTCCCCTTCCTCTCGTTCCCGGACGGTCGGGAACTTTCTGCAGGGTGGAATCTGGCGGAAATCATAACGAAGCTGTCAAGCTGCGCGACAATCAGCACGAAGGACGACTGCTCACCGTCGACAACACTTGTCGCTGACTCCAGCATACCCCTCCAAATCCCCGGCCAAACGAAGGTCGCCGAAAGATCAGTGAAGAGTCTCCACTCGCGCGTGGGACCTGGCGCGCAGTCGGTTGGGGGAAGGTTCGCGAGCCAGTCATCATGGCCTCCGAACAGTCCGAGCGGATGCCCGAATCGGTCGAGTGCCTGCAGGAGCTCGCGCCGGCGTGGCGAACGTAGTGCGCATGGTCTCTGCGCATGGCGATGTCGAACAGCTCGAGCGCTATCTCTTGCTTCGCGGCGTCGGTTCGCTCACGGCCGACCGACATCGCTGCGTCGACTGTGAGCGCACCCCACTGGTCGGCGAGCGCATACACCTGTACGAGCACGTCTCCGGCATCGTCTGCGAGCTGTGCCGCCGGCTGCGCCGTGGAGCGCCGCTGCAGACCGAGATCGTCCGTCACAGCGAGCTGGGCCATACGGTACGTCTCACCGCCCGCGCCGCCTGAGGCTCGCCCCCTTGGCGCGGAATCGCCCGTTCAGTCATTAGACTGCCGCGCCGTGGACCCCCTCACCGTCTCGATCGTCATCAGCGCCCCGCGGGAGACGGTATTCGACTACCTGCAGGACATTGCCAACCACCCCGAGTTCACCGACCACTATCTCGTGGACTGGCATCTCACACGCGAGGATTCGGTCGGCGCCGGAGCCGGCGCCCGCTTCCGCGTCAAGGCTCCCGGCAATCGCTTCAGCTGGGGAGACTCCACCTTCGCCGAGGTCGTCCGTCCCCAGCGCATCGTCGAGGTGGGCCGCACCGGCAAGGCCAATCGGGTGCGCACGCTGGGCGTCTACGAGCTCGCTCCGGCGGCGGGCGGGGCCACCCGCGTGCAGTTCACGCTCGAGACTCAAGCCTCCGTGCTATCCGATCGGATCATGGAGGCGCTCGGTGGTCGCGCATGGCTGAAGCGCAAGAACGAGAAGGCCATGCGCCGCCTGCGCACGATCCTCGAGCGGGGCGAAGGTCGCGGAGAGCGCATCACCCTCGCCGGGGGATAAACTGCCCGCTCGCATGGTCCGCCCGCTCCGCATCCCCCGTGCTTTGCTGCTTGCGCTGCTACTCGTCTCCGCGCTGGCGCTCAGCGCTTGCTCGGACGACTCGCACACGCGGGTCACGACCGGTACGTACGCCGGAGAGTCGGGCCAGAACGCGCCGTATTTGGACGTCGGCCCGCTTATCTACGAGGTTCAGCTCTCGCGCGAGCTCAATCCCTACGACACGGAAGACGCCACCTACCTGACCGGACTGAGCCCCGCGCAGCGCAGGCTGGCGCCGGGCGAAGAGTGGTTCGGGGTCTTCCTGCAGGTCTACAACGAAAGCTCCACACCTCACCCGGCGACGACGAACATCTCGATCAGCGATACCCAAGAAAACGTATACACGCCGATCGTCCCGGCCTCGACCAACGAATTCGCCTATCGAGGTGGATTGCTGGCGGCGAAAAGTCGCATCCCGGCGTTGGACACGGTGGCGGCCAACGGGCCCACGCAGGGCGCGCTAGTGCTTTTCAAGATCAAGATCGTCTCGCTCGACAACCGTCCGATCGAGATCAAGATCGTCGATCCGCTCAATCCGGCCGTGTCGGCTTCGGCCGAGCTCGACGTCTAGCGCAGCCGCGTCCTACGCACTGCTCCAGCGCGTGGCCTGTAGGCACCGCGATGCCTGGTGCAACCTGGCTTCCAGGACGCCGTCTGCTCCGCTCGCCATTGGCGAGGGCACGACAGGCGGTCAAGCTTCGCGGTGCAGCCCCGCTTCCAGCACCTGCCTGGCGACCGGTGCGGCCGTTTCCCCGCCGGCGCCGTCTTTCACGAGCAACACCCCCACGGCGATCCTGGGGTGCAGCGCCGGCGCGAATGCCGCAAACCAGGCGTCGGTGTTCTGCGGATCGTTGCTCCCGGTCGAGCAGTTTTCGCTGCTCTGCTTTTCTGTTTCCGAAGTCGTGCCGGGTTCCTCGCTTTCGCCACCGTGTTCGCTTTTGCTGGGGCAAGCCGGTGCGCCCAGTTCGGCGGTACCCGTCTTGCCTGCCACGACAACACCGGGGATCGCCGCCGAGGTGCCGGTCCCTTCGCGCACGACACCGATCATCAAGCTCCGCACCGTACGTGCCGTCGCGGCGCTCATGACGCGCACAGGACTTGCATGCCGAACTTCGAAGGTGGGGGCCGGTCGTCTGCCTCCATCCGCGACGGTCGCCGCGATCCTCAGCATCTGGAGTGCCGACGCCTGCACCTCACCTTGTCCGATCGACGTCGAGCCGACATCGAGTTCGCCCTGGATCTGGTCTGCCGCGGGCAGCGTGCTTTCGACCGCACCCGGCAATCCGGTTGGATGGTTGAAGCCGAGACCTTCGGCCGTCGCGACCAGACGCGGAGCCCCAACCTTCACTCCAAGTGGCGCGAACACCGAGTTGCAAGACACCGCGAAGGCAAGCGCCAAGCTGCCGCCACAGGACTCCCCATTTGCGTTTTCGAGCTTCACGCCGTCCAGCGTGGCCGATGTGGCATAGGGAAAGACGCTCTTCTTGCTCGCGAGCTTGGCTTCCAGCGCTGCCGTGACCGTCACCATCTTGAATGTCGAGCCGGGTGGTTGCAGATCGTCGATGCCGATTCCCGCGACCGCCAAGATCTGCCCGCTCGCAGGGTCCATCGCCACGATCCCGCCGAGCTGTCCTCCAAGCGCTTCAGCCGCAGCCCGCTGCACGCTTGGGGAGATCGTGGTGTGCACCGCGGGGCTCGGCTTTGGCGAGACGCTCGCAAGCACACGTTCGCCGGCGAGCAGCTGACCACCGGGTGTGCCGCGCAGTCGGTCGTCGAGTGCCAGCTCGAGCCCGCTGACGCCCACGATCGCCGCGGCGGGCACGCCCAGAGCTCCGAGTTCCTCTACACGAGAGCTCGGCACAGGCCCGACCTCTCCGATCACTCCCGCCGCCGCGGCGCCCAGCGGTGAGTCGCGAGTACCCGCCGCCGTCGCCTGGCCGTCGGCAAGGATCGATCCGTCGCGCGCGAGCAGCTCAGCGCGCGGTGGCAGCGTCACGTTCCTGCTCAGCGACTCGCCCGCACGCAGGCCGGGGAACACGAGCGAGTGAGACCAGAGCACGCGCGCGCCGCCGCCACTGTTGCCGATGCTCATCTCCAAAGTCTCCGCGAGCTCGCCCCAAAGTCGCGTGTCGACGTGCATCGGCACCGAGATCAGCCCGTGTGCGTCTTCGCGGGCACCGCCGGTCAGCCTCAGGCTTGTCTCCGTCGCCGTCCGCGCGGCCGTCCGGTAAGCGTCGGCGAATGCGCTCGCGGACATCTCGCGCTGGGAGGCATCGTCTACGTCCTCGTACATGGTCGCGTAGTCGCCGCGAGTCCAAGCTTTTGCGAACTGCTCCGCCACGGCCAGCTGGGGCGAGCTACCGTGGCCCGAGCCGACGATCGCTCCGATCAGGAAAGCCAGGGCCGCAAGCGCGATCACCGGCACGATTCGTCGCACACGTCGACGCTGCTCAGTGGAGGGCTTCACAGCTCGGGACGGTAGAACATGAGCATGACGCGGCTCGACTGGTTCATCGTCGCATTTGCTGGACTGCTTGCGCTGTTCGGGTTCCGCCGAGGCTTCATCGTTGCCGTGCTCTCTTTCGCTGGCTTCGCCATTGGGTCATTCATCGGAACACGGCTGGGTCCTCTAGTGCTCTCGCAGGGCTCCTCCTCTCCGTATGCGCCGGTCTTCGGCCTGATGGGGGCGCTGCTCGCAGGCGCGATCCTCGCGACCGGCTTCGAGGGGGTCGGCTTCAGGCTGCGCCGCACGCTCGTCCTGCCCGGTCTTGGCCTCCTCGACGGCGCGCTCGGCGCCGTCCTAAGCGCGGCGCTTGGGCTCGCGATCGCCTGGATCCTCGCTGCCGTCGTCGTGCAAACGGCAGGCACGGCCCAGCTACGCGCGGACATCCAGCATTCGGAGATCTTGCGCGAGCTGAATCAGCTGTTGCCGCCCACCGGCCCGATCCTGAACGTGCTCGCAAGCCTCGATCCGCTGCCTTCGATCGCAGGTCCGGTACCGGAGGGCGCACCGCCATCGCGCGCGATCGACCGGAGGCCGGGAGTGCGGAGCGCGGAGCGCAGCGTCGTACGTGTGCTCGGCACCGCCTGTGGCCTGGCGATCGAGGGCTCGGGCTGGGTGGCGCAGCCGGGCGTGGTTGTCACCAACGCCCACGTGGTCGCGGGCGAGCACGACACGACCGTCGAGGTTGGTGGAAACGAACCGGGCCTGTCGGCCTACGCGATCGCGTTCGATCCCACCGACGACATCGCGATCCTGCGCGTTCCCGGTCTCGACTTGCCGTCGCTCACGCTCGTCGCCGATCCAGCTCCCGGTCGTGCGGGCGCGATCTTGGGCTATCCCGAGGATGGCCCGTTCGACGCGCAACCAGGACGGATCGGCACAACGCAGAAGATCGTCACCGATGACGCCTACGGCCGCGGCCCTGTCTCGCGTCTACTGACGCCGCTGCGGGGTCTCGTGCGTCCAGGCAACTCGGGTGGCCCGCTCGTAGATCGCGATGGACGGGT
>DATHNH010000090.1:0-2914 GCA_035486255.1 Solirubrobacteraceae bacterium
CCGGGAGGCCGAGCTCTCCAAGGCGACCGCTCTCGTGACGGTTCGTCGGCTCGTCAGCTTGGTCGGAGCTGGAGGCATCGGCAAGACGCGACTGGGCTTCGAGGTCGCGCGCAACTTGCTGCCCAAGTTTGCCAACGGGGTGTGGGTCGCCGAGCTCGGGGTGCTGTCCGATCCTGAGCTGGTTCCGGTCACCGTCGCCACGGCGACTGGGCTCGAGCTCCCCGCCGGCGCCGTAACACCCGAACGCGTTGCAACCGCGCTCGGCGCGAAGGAGCTGCTGCTTGTGCTCGATAATTGCGAGCATGTGATCGATGCCGCGGCGAGCATGGCGGAGGCGTTGTTGAGCGCCAACTCGGCAACGTACGTAATGGCGACGAGCCGCGAGCCGCTGCGAGCAGAGGATGAGTACCTGTACCGGGTGCGGCCGCTTGCTGTGCCGGCCGCAGGTGCCGAGGATATCGAGGATTTGCTGAGATACGGCGCGGTTCGGCTGTTTGTATCGCGAGTGCGCGCGACGGACCCGCACTTCGCGCCGGACCAGCGCATTGCACCCGCCATCTCGGCAATCTGCCGACGCCTGGACGGCATTGCGCTGGCTATCGAGCTCGCGGCCGCCCGCGCCGCTGCGCTCGGGGTGGAAGAGGTAGCGGCCCACCTCGACGATCGTTTCCACCTGCTCACCGGCGGGCGCCGCACTGCGCTGCCGCGGCATCAAACACTGCGGTCGACGCTCGACTGGAGTTACGAGCTGCTCTCTGAGGCCGAGCGCGTCGTCTTCCGTCGCCTTTCTATCTTCGCTGGCAGCTTCGCGCTGGCGGAAGCGACTGCCGTCGCGGCGAGTGGCGAGATCGCCGCGCCGGAGGTCGTCGACTGTGTCGCGAACCTGGCCGCGAAGTCGCTCGTCATGATTGATGTTTCCGTCGCTACGGTGCGTTACCGACTGCTCGAGACAACGCGTGCCTACGCGCGCGAGAAACTTGCCGAAAGCGGCGAGCTCGGGCAAGTCAGACGATGCCATGCCGAGCATTACCGAGACCTCTTTGAGCGGGCTCAGGTCGAATGGGAGACGCGGCCCACTGTCGAGTGGGTGGCGGATTATGGCCGCGAGATCGATGATTTGCGCGCGGCGCTGGACTGGGCGTTTTCGCCGCACGGCGACACATCGATCGGCGTCGCGCTCACTGTCGCCTCGGTGCCCTTGTGGCTCCAGCTGTCACTGATGGAAGAGTGTCACCGGTACGTCGAACGAGCGCTCCCCTGTGTCGGGTCCGGATCGAACCGTGACGCCAGCCACGAGTTGCAGCTCTATTCGGCCCTTGGCGCCTCACTGATGTATACGAAAGGTCCCGCGCCCGAGACAGCAGCGGCCTGGACAAGAACTCTTGAGATTGCCCAGACGCTTGACGACACCGAGCATCGGTTGCGCGCGCTCTGGGGACTATTCCCTTGTCGCATCCGCAGCGGCGAGTATCGGGCGGCGCTGGCGCTTGCTCAAACGTTCTGCAGTATTGCTGCAAACAGCGCCGACCCGGCTGATCTGCTGATCGGCGATGGCATGACTGGGATCGCGCTGCATCACCTTGGGGACCAGACCGGCGCGCGGCGTCACATCGAGCGTCAGGTCAATCGCTATGTCGCCCCCGATCGCCGGTCGCATACTGTCCGCTTTTTGTTTGACCAGCGAGTGACGGGGCGTGTCTTTCTTGCGCGGATCCTATGGATTCAGGGGTTTCCCGATCAGGCCATGCGCATCTCGCGAGCAATTCTTGAGGATACTCGAGCCATCGACCATACGGTTTCGCTGTGCTACGCGCTCTGTGTCGCGGCGTGCTCCGTCCCGCTCTTCACCGGTGATCTCGTGGCAGTCGAACGGTGTCTGGCAATGCTGCTCGATTATTCGGCAAAGCATGTTCTGGTCTTCTGGCACCCCTGGGCCCGTTGTTTAGAGGGAGCGCTGTTCATCAAGCGCGGTGATGTGGAAACCGGACTGCCGCTTCTCCGCAGCGCTCTCGACGAGCTTCGTGAGGGTAACTTGGCCCTCCCTTCCACGATATTTCTCAGCGCTCTTGCGGAAGGCTTGGCCGGTGTCGGGCACGTGACCGAGGGAATTGCGGCGATCGATGAGGCGCTCGCGCGATCCGAGCGAGATGAGGAGCGCTGGTACGTGCCCGAGCTGCTGCGCGTCAAGGGCGAGCTTGTTCTGCGGGAAGACGCGCCTGACGCCACATCGGTCGCCGAGGATCACTTCAGGCAAGCGCTCCACCGGGCTCGTCGGCAAGGCGCCCTGTCCTGGGAGCTGCGCGCTGCCACGAGCCTCGCCCGACTGTGGCGCGACCAGGACCGCACTAAAGCAGCGCGTGAAATCCTGGCCCCTGTCTACGATCGGTTCACCGAGGGGTTTGAGACAACCGACGTTAAAGCGGCTAAATGCCTGCTCGACCGCTTACGGTCGTCGCGACGCCAGGATGCGGGTGCCGGCACGCTTGCATTGCCGTTTGCCTCGGCCTCGCAAGCCTGGCCGAAATGATCGAGCTCTTTTGAGCGAACCGCGAAGTGATCGGAACGATTTTGCGGGGCGAGCGGTTGAGGCTGCGGCAGCGGGCGCCTGAGCGGTGCTCACTGCGCGCTGGTACCCAACCGCATCCGGTGAACCCCTCACCTGTTGGCGCTACAAAGCCCTGAAACGCGGAGCCGTCCGAACCACCAATGCCGTGTAGCTGCGCTTTCTCGAAGTCGCACGGCGCACCAGCCCGATGGGCGCCTTCTCCGACTGAACTTCGATGGATCGCACTTTGTTCGCGGTCTTCAATCACGACGACCGAGACCAGCGCGTTAATACCCCTCTCGCGCTAACACAAACCTTTTGGACGTTGCCTACGCAAGGTAGAGCAGCAGACCCCGATCTCACCGGTAG
>DATHNH010000091.1:0-15125 GCA_035486255.1 Solirubrobacteraceae bacterium
CGCAGCGGTAGCAGAGGATGCAGCGCTCGCGGTCGATCGCGATCCTCTCCGACAGCGCAAGCGGCTTGACGAAGTGGCGCTTTTCCTCGACGAAGCGCGTCTTGCCAGGCCCCCAGCCGAAGGTGATGTCCTGCAGAGGGCACTCCCCGCCCTTGTCGCACACGGGACAGTCCAGGGGATGGTTCACGAGCAGGAACTCGACCACCGCTTCCTGGGCGACTTTCACGCGCTGGGACTGCGTGTGCACGACCATCCCGTCCTTAACCGGCGTCGAGCAGCCGGTCTGCAACTTGGGGATGCCCTCGATCTCCACCAGGCACATGCGGCAGGCCCCCACGGGGTTGCCGAGCTTCGGCTCGTAGCAGAAGACCGGGATCTCGACGTCCCCCAACTTGGCGGCGTCCACGAGCATCGCGTTCTCGGGGGCCTCTACCTCGCGGCCGTCGATGGTGAAGGTGATGGTTCTCGGTGCAGGTCTAGGCATCTGACGTTGCCTCGCCATCAAATTGGTCTACGCGACGGGGCATCCCGCCCCGTCTTTTAACTATTTGCGGCGCCTTCCTGGCGCCGTTAACCGCTCCGGGCCCTTGGCCCTTCGCTTCCAGCGACCTCGTCATACGAAGGCCTCTGTTTCCACTACGCCGAGTCCTTTGTCTGCACGCGCCTGCTCTATGTGCGCTTCGAACTCGTCTCTGAACTTCGCTATGAGAGAGCCGATTGGCATTGCCATCGCGTCTCCCAGGACGCACAGGCAGTTGCCGATTATGTGCTCTTGCACGCTTGCCATGATCTCGATGTCCATCGGCGTGGCGGTGCCCTCGTCGATGCGTTCGAGCATCTTCACGGTCCAGTTGGTGCCCTCGCGGCAGGGGGTGCACTTGCCGCAGGACTCGTGGCGATAGAACTTCGCCACCTTCAGGGCGACGTCGAGGATCGGGGTGGAGTCGTCGACGACGATGATCGCTCCGGAGCCAAGCATCGAGCCGGCCTTGGCCATCGAGTCGAAGTCGTACGGGAGATCGAGGTCCTCGGCCTTCAGCACCGGCGAGGAGGAGCCGCCGGGGAACCAGCACTTGATCTCGCGCCCCTCCGGTGGGCCACCGGCGAGGCCGTAGATGATCTCGCGCGAGGGTGTGCCAAGCTCGATCTCGTAGTTGCCCGGCTTCTGCACGTGTCCTGAGACCGACACGAGCTTCGTCCCTTTGGAGGTCTCGGTGCCGAGCTTCGCGTACACCTCGCCGCCTATCCTGACGATCGCCGGGACGGTGGCGAGCGTCTCCACGTTGTTGATCAAAGTTGGCCCCTGGTACAGGCCTTGGTTGGCCGGGAAGGGCGGCTTCAAGCGTGGGTTTCCGCGCTTGCCTTCGAGTGAGTCGAGCAGGCCGGTCTCCTCGCCGCAGATGTATGCGCCGGCGCCGCGGTGCACGACCAGCGAAAGTGAGTGCCCCGATTTCAGGATGTCCTCGCCGACGTAGCCCGCCTCGCACGCTTCGGCGAGCGCCGCGTCGAGCACGTCGGCCTGGTGCACGTACTCGCCGCGGATGTAGATGAACGAGCGGTTGGCGCCGGCGGCGTAGGAGGCGATCACGATCCCCTCGATCAGCATGTGCGGCGACTTCTGCATCAGTTCGCGATCCTTGAACGTGCCCGGCTCGGACTCGTCGGCGTTGCACACGAGGTACTTGTCGATCGCCCCCTTGGGCAGGAACGAAACCTTCTTGCCCATCGCAAAGCCCGCCCCGCCGCGCCCGCGCAGCCCGGAGGCTTCGAGCTGGGAAAGCACGTCCTCGGGCGTGGTCGCGAGCGCCTTGCGCAGCGACTCGTACCCGCCTCGCCTGGCATACACGTCGAGGGTCGCGAGACCGGGCTCGTCGATGTCCTTGAACAGCAGCGCTTCGGTCATCGACCGCCGCCTCCCGTCGACTCGGCTGCCGGTGGGCCGTCAGTCGGCGAGACGCCGCCGCCGGACGCGTCAGTCGGCGAGCCCGTCTCGATCGGGTGCGCCGGAAACTCGCGCGAGTTGGCATTCGGGTCGGCCACGAGCCGCCTCGAGAGCTGCTTGTCGGGCAGCACAGGGCGCCCGGCGCGTGTGTCCTCGAGCAGTTGTGGAATGTCCTCGAGCGTGAGCGGCCCAACGAACACGCCGTCGACGGAGGCCATCGGCGCGATGTCGCAGGCGCCGAGACACTCGAAGGAGCGCACATTGAATTCCGGGTCCTCGCCCGCAGCCTCGCAGACGGCTGCGTGCAGTGCATCGGCGCCGCGCAGCGAGCATGAGATGTTCGTACAGACGTAGATCGAGTGGCGTCCGACCGGCTCTGTCTCGAGCATGTCGTAAAAGGTGGCTACCGCGGCGAGGTAGGCAGGGGTCACGCCCATAACCTCCGCGACCTGCTCGATCGCCTCGGGCGAGCACCAGCCATAGATGCGCTGCGCGGCCTCGAGTGCCGGTAGTGCTGCCGAGCGGCTGTCGGGATATAGCGCCATGTGAGCCTCGATGTCCGTGCGCAGCGCAGCCGGTACCTCGATCTGCGCGGTCGAGTCTGAGGACATCTCAATTGGCTCTGGAGCGCTCATCTGTCGATGCCCCCCAGAATCGGGTCGAGCATTGCCAGCGTCGCGATCATGTCGGCAATGTAGGAGCCCTCGGCCATGTGCGAGAGCGCCTGCAGGTTCACGAACGAGGGGTCGCGCATGTGCACGCGCGCGGGCTTTGAGGAGCCGTCGGAGCGCACGAAGCAGGCCAACTCGCCGCGCGGTGACTCGATCGGGTAGTAGACCTCGCCGGGCGGCACTCTAAAGCCCTCGGTGACGAGCTTGAAGTGGTGGATCAGCGCCTCCATCGAAGTTGCAAGCTCATGGCGCGGGGGCAGCGCGATCTTGCGGTCGGTCGTGATGTGCGGTCCCTCGGGCAGTCCGTCGAGTGCCTGATCGATGATCTTCACCGACTCGTAGATTTCCGCCACGCGCACGGCAAAGCGGTCGTAGTTGTCGCCGACCGTGCCGACGGGAATCTTGAAGTCGAAGTCGTCGTAGGAGCTGTAGGGCGCGGCCTTGCGCAGATCCCACGGGTTGCCTGCCGCGCGCAGCAGCGGACCGGTTACGCCGAGGCTCAACAGCGTGTCGGCGTCGAGCGGGCAGGTGCCGCGCAAGCGCTGCAGCACGATCTCGTTGGAGTTGAGGATCGCGCCGTACTGGTCGGCGCGCGCCGGCATCACCTTCGTGAACTCGCGCACCTTCTCCGCGAAGCCGACAGGGATGTCCTCCATCACGCCGCCCACCTGGAAGTAGCGCGTGTGCATGCGCGCCCCGGAGGACATCTCGAACAGGTCAAGGATCAGCTCACGCTCACGCAGGCAGTACAGGAAAATCGAGACGGCGCCGAGGTCCAGAGCGGAGGTGCCGAGCCAGATCAGGTGCGAGGCGATGCGGTTAAGCTCCAAGTGGATCACGCGCAGGTACTGGCCGCGCTTGGGAACCTCGACCTCGGCAATCGTCTCCACCGCGCCGCAGAAGGCCATCGCGTTGAAGTAGTAGGACAGGTAGTCCATGCGCTCGACGACCGGGATCACCTTCCAGTAGGCCTTGTCCTCCGCCGTCTTTTCGATGCCCGTGTGCACGTATCCGATGACGGGCTTGATCGAGCGCACCACCTCGCCCTGCAGTGTCACCAGTAGACGCAGCACGCCGTGGGTAGCGGGGTGGTGCGGGCCGAAATTGAGCGTCAGCAGCTCTTCGTGGGAATCCTCGACGGGCTGCTCACCCACCACCGAGAGTGTGATGCTTTCCTCGCGCCGGCGGTACTCGGACATCTGCCGGTCTGTGACGGTCATCGCCTCGGCCTCTCGGCGAAGCGGCAGGTGCGCATCGGGCCCGCGAGCCTCGTCACCGGAGCCGTCTTTGCCAGAGCGTCCACGAGGCGGGCAGTCATCGCCTCGCCCCGTGCGAGTCGCCTTCGCTGTAGGTGAAGATCACCGGTTCGCCGCCGACCGGAAAGTCGCGCCGCTGCGGATGCCCCTCGTAGTCCTCGGGCATCAGGATGCGTCGCATGTCCGGGTGGCCGCGGAAGGCGACGCCGAACATGTCGTACACCTCACGCTCCTGGTGGTCGGCGGTGGGCCAGCCCTTACCGTCGTCGCCGTCGGGCGTGACCGAATCGAGCTCGGGCGTCTCTGTGGCCACGCGCACTGTGACCGTGACGCGGTCGACCTCGCTCATGTCGAGCAGCTCGTAGTGCACGCCGAGGCGCGGCTCGTGCGGGTAGTAGTCGACGCCGTGCACGCTCATCATCGACTTGTAGCCACGCTCGCGGAGACATGCCAACACCTTGCGAATGCTGGTCGGCCGGACTTCGAGCGTTGCTCGGCTACGGAAATAGAGGGTCCCGAGGATCGCGTCCTCGCCCACCCCCTCGCTCGCGCGCAGCTCCTTTGCGAGCAGCTCGAGCCCAGTGGCGTCAGGCACCGGGAAGTATCTCCTCTGTGCCCTCTGCGCCATAGCGCTCGCGCCAGCCGGCGTCCGGGTCCTCCTGGACGAGCTTGCGCAGCTTGAGGATGCCGTGCATCAGCCCCTCGGGTCGTGGCGGGCAACCGGGCACGTGCACGTCGATCGGCATGAACTTGTCGGCGGGCACGAGCGCGTAGTTGTTGAAGACGCCCATCGAGCTGCAGCAGGCGCCCATCGAGATCGCCCACTTGGGCTCGAGCATCTGGTCGTACAGCCGCCTGATGATCGGCGCCATCTTGATCGAGACCCTGCCCGCCAGGATGATCAGGTCGGCCTGGCGCGGGGAGGCGCGGAAGGCCTCGAAGCCGAAGCGTGCGATGTCCATGCGCGGACCGGCGGTCTGGAACTGCTCCATCGCGCAGCAAGCCAAGCCGAAGGCAAGTGGGAAGAACGAGTTCGAGCGTCCCCAGGACACGGCCTTCTCGAGCGTCGTCGTGAGCACCCGTTCGTGGACGTAGCGTTCGAGCTCCTCGCCATCCATGCTCGCGGGCGCGGTTGGGCCGAGTAGCTCCGCGCCGCGCAGCAGCTCCTTGGAGTCGTGCTCGTTGACGCGCAGCCCGCTCGAGTCGATCTCGACGCCACCTTGGCCTTGGCCGGCGGAGCGCGCGGAATCGGTCTCGACGCCACCCTGGCCTTGACCGGCGGAGCGCGTGGAATCGGTCTCAAATCCCCGTCGGCCCTGGCCGGCGGGACGCCCACCGCGAGGTACGGGCTCGCGCTTCATCTCCACTCGAGTGCCCCTCTGCGCCAGACATACACGAAGGCCACCATCAAGAGCACGACGAAGGTCACCGTCTCGGCCAGCGCGAAGCCGCCGTACGCCTTCAGCTGCACGGCGATCGGGTAGAGGAAGACGACCTCGATGTCGAACAGGATGAACAGCATCGCGATCAGGTAGAAGCTGATTCCGAAACGCATCCCGCGCTTGACCTCTGAGGGCAGTCCGCACTCGTAGGGGTCCTGCTTGTGCTCGCTGCGCCGGCGCGGTCCAACGATCGTGTTGAGCACCGTGAAAATGCCGCCCACGGCGCCGCCGAGGACGATGAAGACGATCGCGGGGAGGTAGCTGCGCAACACGGGGGCTGTTATATCACCGCTTGTGACAGACTGTTACATAGTGACGATTGCCTCGATGAGGCCTGCTCCGGGGCGGATGCGGGTTGAGCGCGACTAGATGACCACAGCGGTCGTGTGGGGGGCGATCGTGCTGGCTGCACTGAATGCCGTGCCCGGGCTGCTCGGCGCGTGGCGCTGGTATCGCCACGAAAGCAGTCACGGCTTCTGGCTGCTGCTACGGGTCGCGCAGGTTGCGGCGATCGTGTATGCCGCCGGCGTCGGCGCGCTCGCCGCAGCGGGACACTCATCCAGCGAAAACCTGTTCTATCTCTATGCGCTGCTGCCGCTGGCGATCGGCTTTGTCGCCGAGCAGCTACGCGTCGCCTCTGCCCAGACGATCCTCGACCAGCACGAGATCCCGAATGCCCGCGCGGTCGGCGAGCTGCCCGAGCACGAGCAACAGGAGATCGTGGCGCAGATCGTGCGTCGCGAGATGGGCGTGATGTGCCTGTCGGCGCTGGTCGTCGTGTTCCTGGCGTTGCGAGCCGCCGAAACGGCGCATGGCTTTTGAGCGCCGGTACGTGGCAGCGGGCGTCCCATCCCATGGCTCGGCTGCCCGGACCCCGCCAGCTGTTCCGCCACGGACTTCAATCGCCGCGGACTTCACACCGTGGACTTTCAGCCGCCGTGGACTTCAGCCGCCACGGACTTCAACCGCCACAGGTCAACCGCCGCGGACCCAGCCGATATCAACCGCCACGGACCCCAACCGATATATTCCGGCGCGCATGAGGCCGCCGATGAAGATGCTTGCCGCCGCACTGACGCTGCTAGCCGCCGCCGCGGGGATATCGGCCTGTGGCTCGCAGGGCATCTCGGTCGCGAAGTCGAGCCCCTACTATCGGGGTGCAGTCTTGTTCCGCGACCACTGCTCCGGATGTCACACGCTGTCGGTCGTCGGCGCCGAGGGCTCGGCGACATCGATCAAGGACCGCCTGAAGACCAACGGCCCCAACTTCAACATCCGCAAGGAGAACGTCGAACAGGTTCTCTATGCGATCCGCAACGGTGGCTTCTCCGGAGCGATCATGCCCGAGAATCTCGTCGTCGGCGACGATGCCCAGGATGTCGCCAAGTTCTTGGCGCAGTACTCCGGGCTACAGGCGCAGAAGGTGCCCACCGTGAACATCACGCTGTCCACCAAATAGCGCGCTCGCTGGGGAGGCGACGTGCTCGACCTCAAGCTGATCAGGGATGAGCCCGAGCGCGTGCGAGCCGACTTGGCGCGGCGCGGCGAGGGAGCCGCCGCCGGCCTCGACGCGGTGCTCGAGCTGGACCGCCAACGCCGCGCGCTGATTCCGAATCTGCAGGAACTGCGCGAGTCGCGCAACGAGGCAACCGAGGCGATCGCGCGAGCCAAGCGCGCGGGCGAGGATGCTGCCGAGACGATTGCCCAGCAGCGCGAGATCGGCGCGCGCGAGAAGCAGCTGAGCCGCGAGCTGGCCGAGGTCGAGGAGCGCCTGCAGGCGTCGCTCGCGCCGCTACCGAACCTGCCCGATGCGACGGCCGCTCCAGGCCCGGAGGACGAGCTGGTCAAGACTGTCGGCGAGCCGCGCGTGAGTGGCGACGGGGTGCGTGATCACCTCGAACTGGCCGGCGCGATGATCGACATGGACCACGCCGCGCAGCTGTCCGGCGCGCGCTTTGCATACCTGAAGGGCGACTTGGTGATGGTGGAGCTGGCGCTCGTACGCTTCGTGCTCGAGAGGTTGCGCGGTCACGGCTTCGAGCCTGTGATCCCGCCCGTGCTGGTGCGCGAGCGGGCGCTGTACGGGACAGGCTTCCTACCGGACACCGAGCAGCAGATCTACCGTCTTGCCGACGACGACCTGTATCTCGTCGGCACCTCAGAGGTGGCGCTCGCCTCACTGCACGACGAAGAGATCCTCCCGGCCGAGCGTCTGCCGTTGCGCTATGCGGGCTTCTCGCCATGCTTCCGGCGTGAGGCCGGGGCGGCAGGCAAGGACACGCGCGGCATCTTCCGTGTACACCAGTTCGACAAGGTGGAGATGTTCAGTTTCGTCGAGCCCGAGCGCTCGACCGAGGAGCACGAGCGCATCCTCGCGATCGAGGAGGAGATACTCACAGAGCTCGAGCTGCCCTATCGCGTCGTCAACATCGCGATCAACGATCTCGGCAACTCCGCTGCCAAGAAGTACGACTGCGAGGCTTGGCTACCCAGTCAGGGTCGCTATCGCGAGCTGACTTCCTGCTCGAACACCACCGATTACCAGGCGCGGCGCCTGAACATACGTGTGCGCCGTGAGAAGCGGGTGCAGATGCTACATACGCTCAACGGCACCGCCGTGGCCGTCGGGCGCACGCTGATCGCGCTGCTGGAGAACGGCCAGCGTGAGGACGGCAGCGTGGCGCTGCCGGACGTCCTGGCCGCCCATGGAGCGCCGGCGGTGCTGGGCGCCTGAGCGTGTGTCCCGCGCGGGACACACGCATTTTGTCGAGAACGGCAAGCCGCGTGGTGTCTTGCTCGGTGTCTTGTATCGCCAAGAGGGGTGTCTTGTGTCGCCAAGGGGTGTCGTGTAGTTGTCAAGGGCGGCGTCGTGTGTTGCCAAGGGCGGCGTCGTGTGTTGCCAAGGGCAGTGTCTTGCTGGTGCCAAGGGCAGGATCAGGGGGCGCTGCCGAGCAGTTGAATATGGTCGGCCTCGGCCGGCCCGGGGAAGGGCCGCGTGAGGCCAAATTTCTCGAGGATCGACTCTGGCACGCCTTCGACGCCGGGCGTGTCCGAAGCTTCGCCACGCGTGTGCGGGTCGTTGGCGAAGCCACCCACCTCGATCGAGTGCTGCGGGGTGCGATAGCCCGAGATGCCGATCAGGTGCAGATGGAGCGCCTTGCCGAGTGTGTTCAGACGCTGCACGAGGATCGGCTCGACCCCCACGCTGTAGTTGGTGCCGGGAGCCTGGAAGAAGCCATAGTCGCCTGAGGGCCCACCGCCTTCGACCGCGTAGCCGGTCGCAAACGACTGGTTCTGCGAGGCGTACTCGCGCACGGCGATCGCCACGAGTTCTTTTTCGAGCGATTGTCGGTGCGAGCGGATTTCGCCCAACTGCGAGCTCTTGCGGTCACGCGCCTGGATGTACCGGAGCTGATGGTCGAGCAGTGCGAGGTGCAGGTGGGCGACCTCGTCACGCTGCACGAGCACGGCCGTCGTCTCGCGTTGAGAGCTGTCGGTCAAGACAGTCAGGTGCTGCGTTTCCTCGGCCACGGCCTTGCGTGCGTCGGCGACCTGCACGGTGGCTGTGGCGTTCTCCTGACCGATCGCCTTGAGGTCGTCGATGCGCTCGATCAAGTCGCCGAAGCCGTGGGCCTCGAGGATCACGGTCACGACACTCGGGGGTGGGTCCTCGTAGGCGGCGATCACCTGAGCGACAAGCACCTTGCGGTCGCGGGCGAGCTGGATCTGTAGTGAGGACAGGTGCGAGTGGGCTGATGCGAGCTGTGCCTCGAGCCGGTCGAGCAGTCCTTTCTCGACGCTCAGAGTCGTTTCCAGCGCGTCGAGGCGCGCTTTGAGGTCTTCGATGCTTCCTTGGAAGCCGTCGATCTTGCTCGAGTCGGCCTGGATTTCGGCGCTGAGCGCACTCTCTTTGGCTTTCGAGGAGGAGATGCCGCTTTCGAGCGCCCCCTGAGACTGTCCGGCAAGCGCCGGGGTAGCCGCCGCCGCGGCCAGCAGTGCCAGTAGCGCCAGTGCGTAGCGCAGACGCAGGGATCGGGGGTTGAATTGGCTCATCTCGATTGGTGGGACTGCCCGACGCGAGCACGGGAGCGCTCGTCGCCCCTGGGCAAGGTCGTCGCCCCTGGGCAAGCTAGCCACGCGAGCGGCCGATCACAACCCTGCAGGCATGTGTGCACGCGGACTTGCATGTGCGTGAATCCGCTTGACAGTGCCGTGTAGGGCTGGGCTGTCGGGCAGATCGGCCGCGCACGCCTGACAGATCGCAGGTGGACAGTAGACAGATGCTCGGCAGGGGTAATATCAAGCACACGCGAGCATCTGGGGTCCGCTCGAAAAGCATCGGGGGGTCTGACCGAGCGACGCGGTCAAACGTGGAGGAGATTCAGCGATCAAGGATCCTTGTGGCGGTGGCCGAAGAGGTCGCCATCAACGGCGCGTCATCGCTCACGGTGGCGCGTGTGATCGCTCGTGCGCGAGTCTCGCGCAGGCTCTTCTACGAACAGTTCACGGACATCGAGGACTGCTTCTTGGCGAGCTTCGATTGGGCGGTGGCGCGCGCGCGGGCTGCCGTCGTGGAGGCAGACGATCCCGTACGGGGCTGGCGCGAGCAAATCCGTACAGGCCTTGCGGCTTTGCTGCGCTTCTTCGACGAGCAGCCGCTACTGGCACAGCTATGCGTCGTGCACGCGGCTGGGGGTGGACCGCGCCTGCTCGCAGATCGGGCGCAGGTGATGGCCGAGCTTTGCCGGATAGTCGACCGTGGGCGCGTCGATGCTTCAGGCGCCCATGTCGCGAGACGGGTCGTCGCCGAAGGGGTGGTGGGAGCGGTAGTCGCCGTGCTCTACACACGTCTGCTCGCACGCGGCGCGGGCGCGGTGGACGGCTTCGCCGCGCCGGTCGAGAAAGGGCAGCCGTTGATCGAGCTGCACGGCGAGCTCATGAATCTGATCGTGCTGCCCTATCTGGGGGCGGCGGTCGCCGCTCGGGAATTGAGCCGATCCACGCCGCCGCCACTACCGAGGACAAGCTCTCCGCAGGCGCAGCCGGCGGGCCGCGCCGCGCAGCATGAACCTGCCGCTCGCCTGACCTATCGCACGGTGCGCGTGCTCGAGGCGATCGCCGCGCTTCCGGCCGCAAGCAATCGCGAGGTGGCAGAACGCGCGGGCATCGTCGATCAAGGACAGATCTCGAAGATCCTCACGCGCCTCGAGTACCAGGGGCTCGTGGCCAATCGCAGCGGGGCCAATGCGGCGCGTGGCACACCGAACTCGTGGTGGCTCACCGAGCGCGGCGAGGAGCTCGAGCGCGAAGTCGACCGAGACAAGACAAGGCTCAGGGGACGCGAATCGTGAGCGATCGCGCCGCGCCGCCCGCGGGCGTGAGGGTCAGGCGGTAGAGCCCGGGCGCCAGCGCGGCCGAGCCGTGCAGCCGGCGGCGGTTAAGGCCCCTGGTAGCGTCGAATGCGAACGAGTCCTCGAGTGTGTGCCAGTGCGTACCGACGCTCGAGCGGATCTGGACGGCAAGCGTCACCTCGACCGCGGCGCCACGGCTCAATACGCAGGAAAACGCAAGACTCGAGCGTGCCAGACGGTCATGTCTCAAGGCGGCCCGGGCGTGGACTGTGAGTGCCAGCGCGGTGATCCGAGGAGTCTCGAGCGCACTGTCCGTCGTGCCCGCGCCCGTGGACGACCCGTTCGGCTCGACAGCGGTTTCACCGACCGTCGAGCTCGAGCTGGAGCTTCCGCTGGTCTGCCCGCCGGAACCTGCCGGGCCGGGGGATCCACTCCCGGGCGGCTGTTCTTCTTTGGATTTGCTCGGTTCTCCAGGCGGACTGCTGCTCGGTCCTCCTTCTTCGGGGATTTTGGCAGGCGTTCCGCTGGGCTTGAAGGCGCCGACTCCGTTTGGGGTGCCGACTCCGCTCGGACCGTCATAGCCGCCTGTGGCGTTGCAAATCAAGGCTCCCGCTCCGCAGTCGAGCGGCGAGCTGAGCGACCCGCTGCAAGAGACGTAGCTGCCGCCGCATTCGCCGTTGCCGCCGCTGGTCACGTCGTGGAGCAGGGACGACCCCAGGTGCGAGTAGAGCGTCTGCGCCGGGTAGGCCACTTCGTGGGCTCCGCCGGCGAGCGCAAACATCGAGGCGATGATCGGCGAAGCCACGCTCGTGCCGCCGATCGGCACCCAATGGAGGACGGTGGTGAGCTTTTGCCCTTCTTCTTCGTAGGGATAGGTGGTGGAGTCGTAAATGTTCACACCCGTGGTTGGGTCGGCGTCAGCCGAGATGTCCGCGTTGGCCCGCTCCTGGCCACAGCCGACCTGCGCCCAGTCCTTGACGTCGAGTTGCCATGAGGGCGCCGCCAGTGAGGCGCTGCAGCCAGATCCGCCCGCTCCTTCGGTGCTCCAGACCGACTCGCTCTGCCACGCCCCACCGGCGCCGAGCTTCAGTTCGGTGCCACCGACGCTGATCACATGCGGCGAGGACGCCGGATAATCGGCGCCGTCGAAGTACGGCGAGCCTTCTTCGCCGCGGGTCGCGTATTGCTTCCAATTCAGGTACCCGTCATCCCCGGCGGCCGCGGTGATCGCGATGCCCGGATGGTTGAAAGCCTGGGCATCATTTCCGTCTTCAGGGCCACCCCAGGAGTTCGAGATCTCGGTGGCGCCGAGTTTGGCCGCCGTATTCTCAGCGGTTTCCAGTTCGGGGTATTCGGGTCCGTCGGCCTCCACCAGCAGGATGTGACAGTTATGGCATACAGCGTGGGCGACCTCGATGTCGGTGGCGGTCTCGAGCGCCCATCCCTCGGCTTCTTCGGCCTCGGCGCGTTGCCGCGCGGTGCCTGCGGCGAACAGTTCAAGTTCGGACTTCGTTTTCGGAAAGGGCAGGCTCGAGGATGTTTCACCGCCACTTGCTCCAACCTTTTGGAAGCAGCCGTCGGCGCTGGTGCAGGCGGGCAGGGCGAATTCCGTGGCGTAAACCCTGAGGTCCGCTTCGGCGTTCAGGTCGTTGTAGGCGTCGATGAGCGCGATCGTCTGGGGCGAGCCGGCCGGCGCTTCGGGCTGTTCACCGGGGAGGTAGGCGTTCGTCAAATCCTGTGGCGTCAAGCAGCTCGAGGGGTAATCGGCCGCGCATTCGGAGGCTTTTGTCAGGCCGGTCTGTGGAACGCCTTGCTCGGTCAGGGAGTGGACGCGCGCGCGAGCGGCGGCGCCGGCCGGGATCAGTCCGAGGGCGAGACAGCCGGCTCTTCCCGCGGCGGGTGGTCGGCACGCCGGTCGCAGCACAAAATCCGAGCGTGGCAGTGGCGCTCCGCCTGCCGCCGCGGGCACGCAAGCTGCCGCGACCGTCAGCAATGCGCAGGCTGTCGCCGAACGGAGTGTGTTTGAAAATCGCGGCAAGCTCCTCCGTAGGCTAGCGCCGTGCGCTCAAATAGATCGAGCGTGAGCGGCCACCGCTCGGCTTGACAGTAAGTCGGTAGCGGCCGGGGGCCAGGTGATTGTGGCCGGCCAGGCTATCCGAGACGCGCCCCCGGTTTGCTCCCACCGTCAAGGAGTCGGGGAGCGTCGCCCAGTGCGTGCGCCCCGGGCTGCCGGTCTGCTCGAGCAGCGTCACCCGAACCTTCGTGGGGGCGCTCAGCGTGAATGAGAAGGCGATCGTCGAAGCCGACGGATGGCGGCGCTCGAGTGCAACCGTGGCTTGCGCTGTGAGCCGCAGTCGCGAGAGCACAGCGGCGCCGGAGTCGCCCGCGCGGTTGGATGGCGAGCCGGCTTCCGCCGAGCCTGCTTCTTCGACTTCGGCTTCAGCGGTGGCCGTTCCTTCTTCGTCTTCTTCGAGTTCTTCTTCGGTTTCTTCGCCTTCGCTCTCGCTTGTCCGAGCGAGCGGCGATGTGTGCATGTAACCACGCTGGGCCAAGCTCGATGTGGTGCGGGGGAAGCGTGACGTTCGCGCCGCGTCCGCGTCCGCGGACGGCGCGGTCGTGCCGCACAGCATCGCGCAAAGGCCCAGCAACGCGATCAAGATGCCGCCTGACGGTGGACACGGGCGCGGTTTATGCGCGCCGCCGATGCGCGGAGGTGTCACTCCGATCATGTGGAGTACCGCTGGTGGGTCGCGCTCATGGGCAGTCAATCGACTCGAACCGGGGCTTGCTTGAGGAATTCGACCAGTTTGCAGAGGTGGGTCCGTCACGTGACACAGCTTCACCGAGGTGCGGAGCTCACTGTCGGTTTGCGTGTCGCTCGTGCGCTTCAGGCGAAAAGCTGTGAGCCCACCCAATCGGCCGGACCGCGGGCGCCGGGGGGCGCGAAGAAGTAGCCGCCTCCGACGGGAGTGATGTAGTCGATCATCGGCTCTTCGCCAAGGCGCGTCTGAATCGTTTCGAACTGGCGCGCCAGATCCTGGTTGAAGGCCACGAACAGCAGCCCCTGGTCGAGGTCGCCGGCCTCGTCGAGGCCGCGATCGTAGTTGTAGCCGCGCCGTAGGATGCGCTGCTCGGCGGTCGCCTGAGTGCGCGGATTGGCCAGACGGATGTGTGCGTTCAGGGGTATGCGCCTGCCGTGCGGGTCGAGGTCGTAGCGAGGATCCTGGAACTCTTCGCTGCCGCCGAGCGGAGCTCCGCTGACGCGGTCGCGGCCGATCATGTTCTGTTGCTCGAACATGCCGACACGGTCCCAGAACTCGACGTGCATCCTGATCGTGCGCATGACCACATACGTACCGCCTGCGGTCCAGGAAGGCTCTCCCGCCTGTGACCGCACCCACACCAACTGTCTCATCGCGTCTGCGTCGGCGACATTCGGGTTGGCTGTGCCGTCGCGGAAGGCGAACAGGTTGCGCGGGCTGTTGTGCGGGCTCGGGCCGCGCTTGGCGCTCTGAAAGCCGTCGATCCTCCAGCGGGGTGTGAGCCGTCCGGCCACGACCCGCATCAGCTCGCGCACAGTGTGCACCACCGTGTCGCGCTGCCCGGCACACACCTGCAGGAGCAGGTCGCCATGGCTGCGAAGCGGGTCGAGCTCGTCGTTTGGGAAGCTCGGCATCTGGCGCAGCAGCTTCGGGCGACGCCTGCCGAGCCCGTAGCGTCCGTCGAACAACGAGGCGCCGAGTGCGATCGTCACCGTCAGCGCGTCCGGTGCGTCGAGCGGGCCGAGGATGCCCGAGTCCGGCGGTGGGTCGTCGATCTCCTGTGCACCCACCGTTTCGCCTTGGGTCAAGCCGCGAGCGCGTGTGCACAGGGTTTGCAGCGTCTCGGCCAGCAGCTCCCGGTTGGCGGCGATCGAATCGAGCGCGAGGAATGTCGCTTGCGCGGGCGCGGGTGTGAGGATGCCCGCCTGATTGGGACCGTCGAACGGCACGCTGCTCAGCAGCTCGTCTTCCAGGGCCGCCCGTGACTCTGTAGCGGCACTCGGGGCGGCGGGGCGGCCGCGGAGCTCGCTGTCGGCAAGCGCCCCGCCCAGCGCCCCGACTCCGCCTGCCCCCATGACGGCGAGCGAGCGCTTCATGAACTGGCGGCGATCGAGCGGGCGGCGATCGAGCGGGCGGCGATCGAGCGGGCTCATGGCGTCTCTCGTGAGTGCTGTGTGAGGCGACTCGTGTCGTGCTCTTGGGCGCGGGCGAGCAGGCTCATGGACCGTTTTCCGCTCCTCGTTCGGCGGCCGAAGGCACAGGCAGCTCGGGAGTGGGCGCCTGCGTCGTGGTCTCGAGTGTCCCGGGCAGCAGCTCGAGCGCTCCGAGCGCGCCGGCCAGGGTTCCGTCGAGCAGCTCGCGCTCACGCACGGTCAACTGCGAGAGCGCCGGCCAGCCGACGTGGTCGCGGCGCACATTTGC
>DATHNH010000092.1:0-7491 GCA_035486255.1 Solirubrobacteraceae bacterium
CGAGGTGGTCGAGGGTTCGGTCATGGAGATGCCCTTCGACGACGCGAGCTTCGACCTGACGGTCAGTCTGGACGTGATCGAGCACCTGGAAGACGACGTGGGCGCGCTGCGCGAGCTGCGCCGCGTCACCAAGCCCGGTGGCGCGCTGCTCGTGACCGTGCCCGCCTATCAGTGGCTGTGGAGCGGCCACGACGAGATCAACCACCACCACCGCCGCTACAACCGCCGCACCCTGCTTGCCGCCGCCCAGAGCGGCGGCTGGGAGCTCGAGAGCTTCACCAACTTCAGCTCGCTGACGCTCCCCGTCGCGATCCTACTGCGCGCCCTCGAGCGCTTCATGCCCTCCACGACCAAGTCGAGCCTGGATCTGTGGGTACCGCCCGCGCCGCTCAACTGGGCTCTGCGCCAGCCGTTGAACCTGGAGGCCGCTGTCATCGGGCGCGGCGGCTCGATCCCGGCGGGGCTCTCCCTGCTCGCCGTCTTCCGCTGAGAGCCGGGAAAAGCGCTGTCTCGACACGTGGGCGTGGCGACCGGCGACGCGGGCGCTCGATCGGTCACAAGCGAATCTTGTCTCCCAAATTCCACGCCCGGCTCGACCGACTGAACGGATCGCGCGATGGCTAGGGGTCCACGGTGCTCTCGACCAGCGCCGGCGAGTCCCCTCTGAACGTCCAAGCCCGGTTCACGAAGAACGTGATCAGGGTCACGATCACAGTCGTAGCCGCCTGACCGACAAGCTCGTCGAGTCCCGCACCGTCGACGAACAGATAGACGAGACCGAGATCCAACAACAGCCCGCAGCTCTGCACCACGAACCAGCGCACCGGCGTCAGCGCATCGCCAACATGACCTCTGAACGTCCAAGCGCGGTTCCACAGGAAGCCATTCACCGCCCCCACCGCGAAGCCGATGCCAGACGCCGCCACATACCACACGCCGAACACCTTCAGCAGCAACGTGTACACAGCGAAAGCGATCAGCGTGTTCGACACGCCGACGATCCCGAACTTCACGAACTGCAATACCAAGGGCATTCTCAGGATTCGCGTCGCCCGGTCCCCTACTCTTCTCATGGTCACTACTTAACCAGCTTCGTCCCTTCGGAAGGAACCATGCCGGACACCAACGCGCGCGTCCCAGCCCTACTAAGCGTCGTCGCCCCCGTTTACAACGAGGAGGAGCTGGTCGAGGCGTTCGTCAAGCGCGCTTGCGCCGCCGTCGCCGACTACACGTTCGAGCTGCTGCTCGTCAACGACGGCTCCTCTGACTCGACGCCGGCGCTGCTCGACCGTCTCGCCGCCGCCGACCCACGTGTGCGCGTCATCCATCTTTCGCGCAACTTCGGCCACCAGGCGGCCCTCACGGCCGGGCTCGAGCACGCCGTCGGCGATGTGGTCGCGATGATCGACGCCGACCTGCAGGACCCACCCGAGCTGATCCCACGCATGATCGAGCAGTGGGAGCAGGGCTCAGACGTCGTGTATGCCGTGCGCAAGCAGCGCGAAGGCGAGACGGCTTTCAAGCTCGCGACGGCCTCCTGGTTCTACAAGCTCTTCGACAGGCTCGCCCAAGTCGACCTCGAGCCCAACTCCGGCGACTTCCGTCTGCTCGACCGCCGCGCGCTCGACGCTTTGCTCTCGATGACCGAGCGCTCCCGCTTCCTGCGCGGCATGACCGTCTGGGTTGGTTTCACTCAGACGGCGGTCCCCTACGAGCGCGACGCGCGTACCGCCGGCGAGACGAAGTACACGCTGCGCAAGATGCTGCGCTTCTCGTTGGATGCGATCGCCTCGTTCTCGCATATGCCGTTGCAAGTAGCCACCTACGCCGGCCTGCTTTCGGCGGGCGTGGCCTTCATCGCGATCCCGATCGTCATCGCCCTTCACTTCTTCGGCTCCTACCTGCCGGGGTTCGGCACGATCACGATCCTGATCCTACTGCTTGGCGGCATCCAGCTGATCGCGCTCGGCGTGATCGGCGAGTACGTCGGGCGCATCTACGACGAGGTCAAGCACCGACCGCTCTACATCGTGCGCGAGGAGCGCAACGCCCCCACCGACGGCACCGACGGCGCCCCTCTGATCGCACCCGTGCGCGCGGGCCTACCCGCACGCGTGGTGGAGCGCATCGGCTGAGCCACACCGCTCCTTCCCGGCGTCCCAGCGGTTATCTGCATCACTGTCCTTGTCGCGCCACAGATCGTCAACCTCAACCGGGAGAGACCCTGACACCATGCGCCATCGCACCCTCACACTGCTAGCCACCCCTGCCGTGCTCGGCGCGATGACCGTCGCCGTGCCGGCGCTCGCCGGAGTCGACAGTCAGCCCACCGCCCACAGCTCCTCTTCCAGGTGCTTCGTCGCTCGCATCGCCAAACACCGCGTGCGCGAGTGCCTCTTGCGCGGTCCCAGCGGACCGCGTGGCCTGCCGGGACCGGCTGGCCCGCGCGGGTTGACGGGGAAGACCGGGAAGACGGGCGCCACGGGCAAAACCGGAACCACGGGCAAAACCGGAACAACAGGACTAACGGGAGCAACCGGACCGGCGGGAGCTGCCGGTACCGCGCGCGCGTACGCCGTCGTGCAGCCCACATCGCCGACACAGGTCAATCTGATCGCCGGCCAGACCTCGGGGATCACCGGGGTCAGCGAGCCGAGCCCAGGGATCTTCTGCTTGGCGCCCGCCGCGCCGATAAACGCAAGTGCCGAGGCTCCGGTGGTATCGCCCGAGGTGAGCTACAGCTCAGGCAAACAGCCTGGCGTGATCGCGGTCAACGCGCAGCGCACAGGCGGCTGCCCCGGCACCGACCTCGAGGTGGACACGTTCACGCTGACCGGCGCCGCATCGAGCAGCTACGCCTTCACGATCATCGTGCCGTGAGACCCAGATCGGCCGGCGGCGCCGTCCGCCGGCCGATCGACGAAGCGTCAAACGTGGTGGTGGTTCGGGTGGTGGGCGCCGCTCGGCTCCACATCGACCCGAGCGACGCCCCATAATGACCACATGAGCCTCCCGTCCGCCGGCCAGCCGGCCGCTGAAGACGATCCCAACGGCACGGAGGAGCGTCGCGAGCGGATTCGTCTCGAGACCCCCCGCCACCGTATCGAAGGCTCGCTGATGCTCGCACGCGACGGCTACCGCTCACGCGTCTCGGACATGCTCAACGCCTCCGAGCGCGACTTCCTCACGCTCACCGACGTCACGCTCAGCCCGTTGGACGGCGGGCCAACCGAGCGCCACGCGTTCATGGCGATCGCACGTGCACACATCGTCTATGTGGTGGCGCCCGGCGCCGACGCCTCTCCTGCCTGACGCGCAGCTCGTTCCATCGCGCGGGCAAAGCAAGGACTCGCCGACGGCGGCTCGCACTCGAGAGCTCCGGATTGTTTGTGAGGCGAAGACACACGTCTGCGTCACCGCATCTCACATATGTGCTATTTTCGCTACAGTTCGGCCCGTTAAAACTAAGGTTCAATGAGTCGAACTCGACTACCGACGGAGCGAGCCCCATACAGACGATGTTCATGTCCCACCTGACAACGCTGGATACGGTCCTACTCGTAGGATGGATGGCCCCCATGTGGGGACGCAAAGTCATCGCACTGCTCGAAGCCATCCGGCGTTATCGCCGATGAGGGGAATCCAGCTCCGCTTCGATCTACCGGCGGGGACGCTGCTCAACCGGCGTGTGGCGCCGGCGTCAATGCGGTAGGCACTCGCGGCACCGGAGCCAAGGCGGATCGACTGTCCTCGCTCCAGCCCTGCAGAAACGCCTCGGTAGCGTCGGCGTCGAGGGGACGGGCGAAGAGAAAGCCTTGGCCCGTATCGCAGTCCTCGTCGCGCAGCAAAGACAGCTCTCGCTGTTGTTCGATGCCCTCCGCAAACGTCTCGATCGAGAGCGCCTTGCCGAGCTGCACAAGCGTGCGGACAAGCGTTTCGCCCTCGAGATTGTGCTTCAAGCCCGAGATGAAAGAGCGGTCGATCTTGAGCGCATCGACCGGGAAGCGCTGCAGATGGGCAAGCGAGGAGTAGCCGGTGCCAAAATCGTCGATCGCGATCCGCACACCCAGCTCCTTGATCGCGGTGAGCCGGCGCGAGGTCTCCTCGGCGTTGCGCATCAAGGTCGTCTCGGTAATCTCGATCGTCAAGGCTGTCGGCTCCATGCCACTGTCGGCAAGCGCCCCGGCGATATCCGCGATGACGTGGTCGGTGTCGAGCTGGCGCCCGGACACGTTAACTGCCATGCCGATGGAATGCCCGGCCGCTCGCCATGCGGCGCCCTGGACGCAGGCCTCGCGCAGGACCCACTTGCCAACCTCGGTGATCAGCCCTGTCTCCTCGAGCAGCGGAATGAAGTCGTCCGGCTGCACGACGCCGCGCACAGGATGCTTCCAGCGGATCAGCGCCTCGACCCCGGTGGGGCTCATGTCCCTGAGGTCGATCGTCGGCTGGTAGGCGAGGAAGAACTCCTCGTTCTCGAGCGCATCGCGCAAGTCCATCTCGAGTTCCATGCGTTTCTGCATCGTGTCCTGCATGCCGGTCTCGAACACCACGTAGCGATTCTTACCGTCCCACTTCGCGCGGTACATCGCGATGTCGGCATCGCGCAGAAGGTCCTCGGCGGAGATCCGCTCTCCCATGGCGATCCCGATGCTCGCCGTGACGGTGACACGCGTCGCCTTGTCGGCGCCAAGGTTGAAGGGATGCTTGAGCGCATCGAGCAGGCGCTCGGCGATCAGCTCCGGACCGACCGACATCGAAAGCTCTTCGGAGATCACGACGAACTCGTCTCCACCGAGACGCCCGAGCGCGTCGGCATCGCGGATCACGCCGTCGAGTCGGGCGGTGACCGCCTGCAGCAGTTCGTCGCCGACGGCATGCCCGAGCGTGTCGTTGATGCCCTTGAAATTGTCCAGATCGACGAACAGGGCGGCAACAGGCGTCTGGTTGCGCAGCGAGCGAGCGAGCATCTGCTCGACGCGGTCGAGGATCAGAGTCCGGTTCGGCAGTCCCGTCAGAGCATCGTGGGTCGCAAGAAAGCCAAGCTCCTCCTCGCGCCGCGCCAGCTCTTCGTCAGTCCGCTGACGCTCTGACTCAAAGCACTCGCACATCCGCAGCAAACTGAACTCGAGGCTCAACTGCAGGATGTTCAAGGCTTGCGAGAGCGCCTCGGAGGAAACCCCCAACTGAGTGGCGTTCTCCTGCAACACCTCGGCCATCACGTTGCGCCACCAGAAGCAGCGCCAAGTCACCTCGTTCAGCGAGGCGGCACGATGCGCGGCAAGCTCGCCGAATATCTCCCAGGTTTCTTTGCCGGCCTCGATGGCAACATCCATCCCCTCCCCGGAGATCCATCGAGCCACCGCCAGCGTCGAGCTCCTGCTGATACGTTCGAAGCTCTCCTGCACGAGCCCGTCGACTTCGTGACCCGGACCCGATGTGCGCGTGACGGTCAGGCTGAGCACGTCGCCCGTCCGCGCCTTCAGCGCCTCGCCGAGGCGAGCGAGATCGTCGCCGCATTGACCGATTGCCGCATCTGGTGGTGAAGGGACTTGCATCTCATAACCCCCCAAGTCTGAGCGTTGTGCAGACATCTGACCCACAGATCGACCGGCGCGGGGCGCACCTTTAAGATTGAGATGCATCGGTAGAACGCGCTCGGGGCCAGACTCTCCTCGTGGACAGCCCCCTCTGGTCGAGCGACCACGACGGTCGAGGCGGCTCCGGCCTTCACGTGAGGGCGCCGACAAGCCGGCCGTCGAGGGCTGCCGATCGCCGCGTGCCATCCAGAGTAGATATCTTTTCGCCGAATGATCCCGCATCTTGGGCACAAGCCGCGAAAGCGGACGGCACGGCGGTACCCGACGTGTCGGCGCGGCGGGTAAGAGACGACGAAGACGACCAATGACTTCCATCTCGCCACTCAGGTGGCCGTCGGCAATCATCTTCGACATCGGCGACACGTTGCTGCCCGCGGGCGAGATCGGCGAACGCGCGCTCGCAAGCACCGCCGACTGGCTGTTGCAGCGAACAGGCGTGAACCCGGATGTGTTCATCGACGCTTACAGGACTTCTGACGCACACCGTCGGGGCCCCACCGTCAATCATCTCTGGGGCCTGCCACTCGACATCATCGGCGATGCCTGCGGGCACCTCGGGGTCTCGGCAAGTCACGGCCTCGCGGCCGGTGCCGTCTATCGCGACGGAGTCCGCCAGGCGATTCGCTACGACCCGTCGCTCGTCGCGACTTTCCACGCATTGCACGAGTCGGGACTCAGACTCGGCGTCGTAAGCGACGGGACGACCGTCGAGCAGCTCGACACACTTCATCTCCTCGGTGTCCTTCCGTTCGTCGACGCACTCGCCATCAGCGAGGATGTCGGCCACGAGAAGCCGCATCCAGCCATCTTCGAAACGGCCCTCGAGGCACTCGGTGTCGAGCCGCGAGACACGTGGTACCTGGGCGATGACGTGGAGGTCGACTACGAAGGCGCCGATCGTGTCGGGATGCAACCGTTGCTGGTCGGCAATGTCGAACGCGAAGACCTGCGTCACATCCCGAGCGCACCCGCGATTCTGTCAACGCTGCAATCGGTCGAGCGTCGATGAAGCTCCTGGACCGTACCTCGGCAATCCTCGGCGGGGTGCTCCTCCTCATAGCCGGAGCCGTGGCGAGCATACTCGTGACTTCCGTTCCGCTGGGATATGTCGTGGCAGTAGCTGTGGTTCTTGCCGTTGCGTACGTCGCGACGGTAGTGATCGCACGCATGAGCCGAGAACTACAGCGTCTGAAGAGTGGAGGTCGTGATGCTCGCCTTGCCCTGGGAGCGATCTACGACGACTCCGAGGCAGCCAAGAAGGATCTCTATGGCGCCATCGAAACGGCGCAGGAGGAGATCTTCGTCGTCGGGATCAGCCACCGATCCCTATTGGGCGACGACAACTTCTTTAACGCACTAGACGTGTTCCTCTCGAAACGAAACGCACGTTTGGTGATGCTGTTCGCCGATCCAGCGTCGAGCGGCCTCGCGCAGCGCGCTCGCGACGAGGGAGACGAGCCGCAAACCTTCGCGGCCGACATCCGTGCCAATCGGATGCGCCTCTTCGTGTGGGCGTCGCGGCGGGGCTACACATCCTCGGTCGAGATCCGCTACTACGACGGCTACCCGGCATGGCGCCTGGAGAAGATCGACGATCGGGAGTTGTTCGTCTCCAGCTACCCGCAGGGCAGCACGGGCCAGCATTCGGTCGTGCTGCGCTGCGAGCGCACTGAGCTACAGGGTTCCCTCTACGACGCTTTCGCGAGCGTGGGAACGCAGTGCTCGAGAACCAGCAGGGTCGTGGAGGGAGAGGTGGAACCGCTGCAGGCGTAGGGCGGTCGCCGGGTAGCCACCTGAGGTCACAGTAACCTGGAACGTCGATCATTTATACGCCCGATCGTCTAGCCTTGAGGCGTACCCCAGGAGGGGTGGCAGAGCGGTTGAATGCGGC
>DATHNH010000093.1:0-10299 GCA_035486255.1 Solirubrobacteraceae bacterium
CAGAGCAGCAGCAACAACGCCGCACACAGCCAGTCCGCGCTCGAGGCGTGAGCCGCGACGGCCCCGCCGGACAGCAGCACCGCGACCGCCAACTCGCGTGGGGCAAACAGCTCTGAGCGTCGCCGCAGCCACAGCATCAGCCTGGCCGGCTCGTAGTGCTCTAGCTGGAACAGATGCAGCAGACGGTGCTGGCGACCCGCGACACGGATCGCAAAGGCCAGCACGGCCAGCACCGTCGCGATGCCTTGCAACGCGCTCACGTCTGTCCCGCCTCGCCGGGTTTGATCTCTTCCAGAACGCCTCCCACCTGTCCGTGCAAGGGGGGTGTGTTTTGAACACCCCTCTCGGACGCTCCAGACGGGGCCTCCCCCTCACCGATTCCAGGCTGGCCCCCCCCCTCACCGGCTCCAGACTGGGAGTCCTCCTCGCCGGTTCTGGGCGGGGCGAGGAAGTGCGAGACGATGCGCGAGAAGCGGGCCTCCTGGTCTATGTAGCTGTAGTGCCCGGCCCCCTCGAGCACGACAAGCCCGGCGTCGGGGATCAGCTTCTCCATCAGACGCGCGTCGGCAACGGGCGTGTCGGCATCGTCGGCGCCCCACACGAGCAGCACGGGCACAGAGATGAGCGGTAGATACTCACGCAGGTCGCTGTTGACGAGCCGCACGAGCGTCGGGCGCATCGGCCCGGCGGCGGCGTAGTCGGCCGAGGCGACGCGGCTCACGATGCGCGTGCGCAGCCACTCGCCGGGCGTCCCCAGGTAGCGAGCCGCATACTTGCCCACCTTGGCCATGCCCACGCGGCGGTAGTAGCGCAACCTGCGCTTCGGGCGAATGCCGGCGGAGTCGACGAGCACGAGCCGCGCGGCGCGCCCGGGTTCTGTGGCAGCCATGCGGATCGCGATTCGCCCGCCGTTGGAGTGGCCGACGATCGCGGCCCGCTCGATCGCAAGGCCGTCCATGAAGGCGGCGACGAACGCCTGGTACTCGGCCACCCCCCACGGCTCCGGCGGCAGCTCGCTCTGCCCGTGGCCGGGCAGGTCGAGCGCGTACACCCTCGCCACGGGCGCCAGGCCCGCGACGATCGGATAGACCGCCTCGATCGATGCTCCCCAGCCGTGCAGCACGAGCACGGCGGTCCCCGATCCGCGCACCAGGTAGCGGGTACGCAGGCCGAGCACGGTGGTGAGCTGGGTGGCAAGTGCGGGCGGGGACATGGGGAGACCGACGATCGGAGGCCGATCGGCTTGCGCCATAACGGTATTGCCTAACGCCCCCGGTGGCTCGCTTACTCCTGCCCAACGCCCCCGTGGCCCGCCTACTCCTGGCCGGCTCCGCGACCCAAAGGCCGTAGGTCGCGCCTTCCCCAAAGTCGCGTCGTCCTCCTCCCCAGAAGAGCGTCTTTCAAAATGAGTTTCGTGGCGGGCGAGTCGTGGCAGGTGAGCTTCGTGGCAGGTGAGCTTCGTGGCGGGTGAGCTTCGTGGCGGGTGTTCATGGATCGTGAAGGCCGGGGTGTAGGGCTCATCTTTTGCATGGTTTGCAGGACACCCCCCTTTTGCGAACCTGTAGATAAAGACTAGGTACCAAGATAAATCCCTCGGTCCCAATAAATCCCTCGGTCCCACAACAGGGCGTATCGAGACGTGCAGGTCATTTTGAAAGACCTTCCAAGGCGCAGGATGTGCTATTCTTCATAAATCTGATCGAGAATCTGGAGATTAATCAATGAGGACCGACATCCACCAACACCTCTGGACCGAGCAGTTGCTCGATGCCCTCGCCCGCCGTAGCGAGCTGCCGTTCGTGCGTAGCGAGCAAGGCCTCACGGTGCTGTTCCTCGCCGGAGAGCGCCCCTATGTGATCGACCTCGACAGCGAAGCGGCTACCCAACGCGCCGAGCTGGTGAGACATGACGGCCTCGACCGCGCACTCGTATGCCTGTCCAGCCCATTGGGCATCGAGTCTCTGCCGCGTGCGTCCGCCACACCGCTGATCGACGCCTACCTCGACGGGGCGCTCGCGCTGGGCGAGCCGTTCGCCGTGTGGGCGCCGCTCGCCCTGGAGACCCTCGACCCTTGCGATGTCGAGCGCGCGCTCGACCGCGGCTGCGTCGGCATATCGTTGCCCGCCGGCGCGCTCGCCGGCATCGATGCGCTTGCACGCGTGGCGCCCGCGCTTGCGCGCATCCAACGACACGGTGCGCCGCTGCTCATCCATCCCGGGCCGGCGGCGCGTCTGCCCCCGCAGGAGGCATCGCTGGCCGACCCCTTGTGGTGGCCGGCGCTGACGCGCTATGTCGCCGAGATGCAAGCCGCCTGGTTTGCGTTCGTGTGCGCTGGACGGCGCCTGTTCCCGGAGCTGCGAGTGATCTTTTCGATGCTCGCGGGACTCGCGCCGCTGCAGGCAGAGCGCCTGCTCTCGCGCGGTGGTCCCGCCGCGCTGGAGCACGACCCGCTGCTGTTCTATGACACCTCCTCCTATGGTCCCCACGCGGTCGAGCTGCTGGAGCGGGCGGTGAGCGCGGAGCAGATCGTGTACGGATCCGATCGTCCCGTAGTGGACCCGCACGCCAACGACGTGCATGGGGCGCTCGACTGGGAGTTGCTGTCGGAGAACGTCGAGCGCGCGCTCTACTCGCGCCCCGACCCCGAGCTGACGGCAGGCACCGAGCATGCCACCCCGCGCAACCGTGCACGTCCCCCCGCAACCGCTCCGAGGCGGAGCGGCACGAGGCCCACCAGGGTGGCCGTCCTCGGGAGGGCCGTCCGGTGAGCACGAGCATCTCCCACGACCTCGCTCACGTCTCGCGCCCGCGCGGGCGCAACCTGTGCGGTGACGAGCTCGAGCGGTTCGTGCGCGCGCTCGCCGATCATCCCGAGCTGTGGATCGACTTCGTCAAGCACGATCGCACGCAGCGCCACTACGAGGAACTGTTCAGCGACGACCACGTCACCGCTTGGCTGATCTGCTGGATGGAGGACCATGACACCGGCTTTCACGACCACGACGTCTCATGCGGTGCGGTGGCGGTTGTCAGCGGCTGCGTGCGCGAGGAGCGCCTGGCGCTCGACGGCCCGCCCGCCGACAAGCTGGTGCGGGCAGGACAGAGCTTCAACTTCTCCGCGACCGACATCCACCGCGTACGCCACGCGGGCAGCGATCCCGCAGTCACGCTTCACGTGTACTCGCCCCCGCTGTTGAGCATGGGCGCGTATACGGTCGGCAAGGACGGACGCCTGGAGCGCCGGCCGATGGCCGCGGGCGAGGAGCTGCGCCCCCTGAGCGCAGCGAGTTGAGCCGAGCTCGCCGTCTCATGCGTGACGGTGACGGACATCCCTGATCGCAACCAAGCTCGCCCCTCGCTCGATTGGAGGCAAACCGTCTTTATCAATGCCTAACTCTCGGAACTATGCTTTCTTATGCAGTACACGAGAATTACCGGGAGAGCGAAACGGGGGAGACAAATGGCTGCTGAGCACCAGAATTCACGACGAGACACCAACACTGGCGGTGCGGTGCGCAGACTGATCCAGCTCTCGCTGGGGCTGTGCTTGACCCTCGCCGCGCTAGCAGTGCCAAGCGCCGCGCTCGCCGCTCCGGCGGTGTCCGTCAAGGCGAAGATCGTGCCGATCCCGATCGAACCGAGCAAGCCAAACAGTCCTACCTACCCCGGCACCGGCAACATCCTCGGCGCCGGCGCGGCACTCGAAGCAACGCTCAGCATCAGCGGCACCGAATATGGCGGCTACCCCTCCCCCGTCACGCAGGTAGTGGTCGAGCTGCCCACCGGGGCGAAGCTCCACCCGTCCGGCTTTGCGACCTGCCCACTGGCGGTCCTCGAAAGCCACGAAGTCCAGAACTGCCCGAAGAAGTCATATGCCGGCCCACAGGGTGAAGCGCTCGGTGTCGTCAGCTTCGGCGGCACGCGCGTCCAGGAGAAAGCCACGATCCAGGCGTTCTTCGCTCCCGAAAACAAGCTGGCGTTCTATACCGAAGGTCGGGAACCGGCCGTGCTGGAAGTCCTCGCGACAGGCAGCTTCTCGACGGCCCAGCCTCCGTTCGGCCCCAAGGCGACGGTGCCCGTGCCGCTCGTATCGACCGTGCCCGGCGCACCTTACGCCTCGGTACTGTCGATCAAGGGCAAGATCGGCGCGGCCTACAAGCAGGGCAAAAAGCTGATCTCCTATGGCACGGTGCCGAAGAAGTGCCCGAAGGGGGGCTTCACCGGCAGGGTCGAAATAACGTTCCTGAGTGGCGAAACGGTCTCTGTCGACCCAACGGTGCCCTGCCCGAAGCGCTAGGCGGCCCAATCCCCGGGTGGGCCCGCGGGCCATCGAGCGGACCCACCCGGGCGCGCAATGGCATCGAGTGACCGACCTCGGCTGTCTGTATCCTTGCCGCGCATGCGCGACGTATTTCGATGGTTGACGTCGGTCCTGTTCGTGGCGATCGTCGTACAGGTCGGCCTCTCCGGATACGGCGCGTTCAACGCCATCCACAAGGCCGAAAACGCCTCGGTGTCGAAGAAAACGATCGAGGACGGCTTCAACGCGCATGCGGCGCTGGGCAGCGTCATCGTGCTCGTGATGATCCTCCTGCTGCTCGTCGCCCTGCTCGGACAGCTCGGCCCAGCCAGCGTCAAGTGGTCCGCTGCGCTTGTGCTACTCGGCATCGTGCAGCTCATACTCGGCGTCGTCTCGACATCCGTTCCGGCGCTCGGTTTCCTGCATACGGTCAACGCGCTCGCTATCTATGCGGCGTCCGCGCTGCTGGCGCACAGGACGTGGACCGAGCACCGCAGGTCGACCGCTGCTCCCGTGCCGGTCGCCTGAGTACCTGAAGCACTCGCTCGAGCAACCACTCACGCTGGTCTCAGATCGCAGAAGACGAAGCCCTCGCGTTCGACGACCGCGCCTGTGTCGCACGCGATCGACTCGGTGAAGATCGGCCCAGCATGGACGAAGGTGTGGAACTCGCCATTCTCACCGCACGGATCAACGCCGGCGGGCAGCTCGGCGAGCAGCTGCTCGTCATATGGCCTTCCCGCGAAGGAGGCGTCGAGCGCTCGCGGGTCCAGACAGACGACGGTCGCCTGGAAGCCAGCGGCGATGAACTCCCGTGCGAGGACGCCGGTGTCGCGTCCCCACAGCGGGAAGAGACCGCGCCTGCCGCTCGCGGCAAGTCGCTCCTCGCGATAGGCGCGAACGTCCTCGAGAAAGAGATCGCCGAAGGCAACCGTCTCGACATCGGACAGGGGTGGGGAGGCGAACGCCTGGGCCAGGCGTGCTTCATAGACATCGTTGACGCACGCGGGCGGGATGCGAACCTGGACGAGCGGGATACCGGCCGCGTCGGACTGCCATGCGAGCAGCTCGCGACGAACGCCGTGAATGCTGATTCGGTCGTAGGTGTCGGTGACGGTCGTGATCAGAGCCTCTGGCTCCACCCCTTGGCTGCGCAGCGTCCACAGCGTCAGAGCCGAGTCCTTGCCACCACTCCACGAGAGCGCGTGTCGTCCTGCGTGGCGAGAGCTCAAGATGCGCGCATCGCCTTCGTGACGTTCGCGAACGCGAGCAGTCCGCCAGCGCTCCGAAGCTCGGCGTCGGCGAACGCGAGCCCCCGCGTGCGGCGAATCAAGGAGCCCTTCGCCTGTAGCGAAGGTAAACGACGCGAGAGCCAAACGTGCGTGTCTCGATCAACTCCAGGTTGACTCTTTCGTCCAGGGTCGGGAAGTAGGGCGTGCCGCCACCGAGTAGGACCGGGCTGACGAACAGCCGCCACTCGTCGACCAGCCCCAGCTTCATACACGCACGGGCGAGGCCGGCACCGCCGACGCCGATGTCCTTTCCGGACTGTTCCTTGAGCCTCGAGACTACCTCGCCGACACCGTCCCTGGTCAGCCTGGTGTTGCCCACGACGCTCTGAAGCGTTGTGGAGAACACGACCTTCGGCAGGGCCTTCCAGATCTGGGCGAACTTGACGTGCTCCGCGGCCAGCGAACTCTCCTCAGCGGCCTCCCAGTAGACCATCGTTTCATAGAGCCGCCGTCCGCAGAGGTGCACACCGATTTCCTGCACCTGCTGGGTGTGGAACCGAAACAGCTCCTCGTCGGGCACCGACCAGTCGATCGCGCCATCAGGTCCGGCGATGAAGCCGTCCAGCGACACAGTCATCGAGTAGATCAACTTCCGCATCAAGACCCTCCTTCGGTTGGCCCCAATTCTCCCGTGGATAACAACTCCGTGTCACCTCATTGCCGATTGGTGCCCCGGCTCCTCCCACTTCCAAGATGGTGATAGACACGCCGGCGGCCCTAGCCCCATCGCCGCACCTATCCCAGACCCCCTCTCTGTCCTCTGGACGCCCTCTGGGGAAATCCGTGCCTTCCGCCCGAACGTGTTGCTACGTTGAAAGTGCTCGGTTTGCGGCCCTTTGAAGCCGACGCGGGGACTCGAACCCCGGACCCCTTCATTACGAGTGAAGTGCTCTACCAGCTGAGCTACGTCGGCGCGGCTATGGATGCTAGCGACGTCCGCCGGCCTTGGCGCTCCGCGAGGCCCACCGATAGTGGCAGCCGCTTGCTCTGCGAAGGCCCCGGTCGCGGGCTGCCGCTTCGCTCTGCGACAGGCTCCGGTCGTGGGGGTTGCTTTGCGCTCGGCAAGCACGCGATCGCGGCTGGTCGTCGACACTTCGCTCAGAGATCGGCGAGCACTTGTAGCAACGACTCCCCATGGCGTTCGCAGAACGTCGGCCCGATCCCCTTCACCTCGATCAGCTCCTCGAGAGTCGCGGGCTTGGCTCGCAGCGCTCCTTCCAGCGCGGCATTGGCGGCCACCGTGTAGGCGGGCTTGCCTTCGCTGCGCCCCAGGCGCCACGCCTTCAGCGCCTCGAACGCGCGTTCGTCCACAGGATCGAGCTCAACCTCCTCGACCGCATCGTGGCCGTTCGCGACTCCACGCCCACTCGCTCCATTGCCACGGTCCCGTGCTCTGCCCGTGCCTCCGGCTATACGCGCTTGGCGCCCGCGACGCCCCACTGTCGCCAGAGAGGCTTCCACCAGCGCCGCGTCCGGCTCGCACACATCGCAGCAGCGCACTTCGGCGGCGCAGCCCTCCCGGTCGCCGAAGTGATCGAGGATCTGTCGGCGGCGGCAGGTCTCGGCGCTCGAGATGAAGCGCTCGATCGAGCGATAAGCCTCCCAGCCGCGGTCTTTGGCCGCCTTGATCGCTGCATACGCCTTGCGCGGCGAGCCTTCGCCGGTGAGCCGCACCAGCAGCCCTTCGGGGCCGCCGGGCTGCAACTCCACTGCACCGGCGCGCTCGGCGATCGACAGCAACACGCGTTCGCGCTCGCCCGCCCCTCCAAGCTCACCGTGACCGATCGCGGCGATTCCGTCCACGGCACGCATGTGCAGGTTGCCGACATAACGCTTGACATCCTCGACTGTGGTCTCGCGCTCGTTGATGAACCTGATCAAACGCCCAAGATCCATTCGCGAGGCGAGTAGCAGCGCCCGCCCCGGTCGCCCGTCGCGCCCGCCGCGCCCCGCCTCCTGGTAATAGGCCTCGAGGCTCGTCGGCACCGCCCAGTGCACAACCGTGCGCACATCGGCCTTGTCCACGCCCATGCCGAACGCGTTGGTGGCAACCACGACCTCCGCGCGGCCACCCATGAACGCCTCCTGGCTAGAGCGGCGTGCGTCCGGGGACATGCCGGCGTGGTAGCAGACAGCATCGATCCCGTGCTCGCGGAGCAGCGAGGCCACCTCGTCGGTGTGCTTGCGCGTACCGCAGTACACGATCGCCGGCCGCGCATCGTCGCGCTCGAGCGCATGCAGCAGCGTGGCTCGCTTGCGCGCCACGGCCCCCTTCCCCTCGAGCGCCACCACGTCGAATGTCAGGTTGGGACGGTCAAAGCCGGAGCGCACTGCCAGCCAGTCGTGCAGGCCGAGGCGCGCGGCGATCTCCTCCGCCACACGCGGGGTAGCGGTCGCGGTCGTCGCCATCACCGCGGGGCGGCCGAGGGCCTCGATGGCGTCGTGCAAGCGCAGATAGTCGGGTCTGAAGTCGTGTCCCCACTCCGCCACGCAATGGGCCTCGTCGACCACGAACAGCCCCACCTCGCGTGTGGCGAGCGTCTCGCGAAAGGCGCGTGAGGCAAAGCGCTCCGGCGCCGCCAGCACGAGCCGCGCCTCGCCCGAGGAGATCGAGCGCAGCGCCCGCGCATTGTGCCCATCGGCCATTCCCGAAGCCAGCATCGCCGCATTCACACCAGCCTGCTGCAGCCGCCCAAGCTGATCTGCCATCAGCGCGATCAGCGGGCTCACAACCACCACGAGCGCCTCGCCGGCGAGCGCAGGCAACTGGTAGCAAAGCGACTTGCCCCCACCGGTGGGCATCACGACAAGGCTGTCGCGCCCCTCGAGCGCCGCCTGCACCGCCTCACGCTGGCCGGACCTGAAGGACTCAAGGCCAAAACGCTCGAGCAATCGCTCGGGCGTTGGCGATCCCTGCTTGGAGGAGCCCACCTCTATGAGGCTCGATTGGAGCATCCCACAAAGCTACCCCTCGCTGCGGGCGGTACTCGGCGCCGGCTCTAGCGCCGGCGCCAGACCACGCGCGCGCCACCGGCGGGTACGAGCGTGATCGCGCGCCGCTGATTCCACTCGCCACGGCGCCAAAGCCTGCCTCCGCGCGCGGGCAGGCTGGGGGCGAGCTCGCCGAGCATCGTCTCCAGGATCAGCTTCATCTCGAGAGTTGCGAACGATGCGCCGATGCAGCGGCGGATGCCGCCGCCGAAAGGGATCCAGGAGAAGGTCTCGGGAGACTTCTCCAGGAAACGCTCGGGACGAAACTCCTCAGGGGCCTCGTAGACACGCGGGTTGCGGTTGGTGAGGTAGATGGAAGGCACCACGCGAGTGCCGGCGGGCAGTTCGCGCGCGCCGACACGCAGAGGCGTCTGCAGGACGCGCACCACCAGCGGCACGACAGGCCTCACGCGCAAGGTCTCGGAGATGACGGCCTGCATGTACTCGTCGCTCTGACCCGCGTCGATCTCGGCAACGAGTCGCGCGAGCTTGGTGGGGTGGCGTATGAGGCGCTCGATCGCCCAGGCGACAGAGGTAGCGGTCGTCTCGTGGCCCGCGAGCAAAAGCGTGACCAGCTCGTCACGCAACTCCTGGTCGGTCATCGCCTGGCCGTCCTCGTCGCGCGCGAGCAACAACATCGAGAGGATGTCGGCGCGCTCCTCAAGGTCCTCCTGAGCACGGCGCCTCGAGATCTCGGCGTAGATGACCTCGTCGAGATGGTCGAGCGCGCGCCCGATCGAACCGCCGGGACGATCGAGGCTAGGGCGACGCAGCGCGAACAGCATCAGCGCGGGGAGCTGCGTCGGCGTGATCAGCCCGCTGATGGCGTCGCGCAGAGCGTCCATGCGCTCGGCCTCCACGCCGAAGACGGCGCGCAGGATCACCTCGAGTGTGATTGCACGCGTGCGCTCGCTCAGCTTCATCGGCTCGCCCAGCGGCCAGTCGGCCATGCTGCGACGCGTAGCCTGCACGATCACATCGGCGTACTCACGCATGCGCTCGCCGTGGAAGGGCGGCAGGAGCAGCTTACGCTGGCGCATGTGCTCGGGGCCGGTGAGCGTGATCACCGAGCTCGGACCCATGATCGATGCGATCGGCGAGGCGCCGGCCGCCGAGGGCGCCACCTCGGGCGGCGCGGTGAACACAGCCTTGACAGCATCGGGGTCGCTGACTATCACCAGTTTGCGGCCACTGGGGAAAAACGTCAGCGTGAAGCTGTCGCCTAGGCGACGCACGCACTGGTCCATCACCCAAGTGGGTGCGAGCGACCAGACGAGCGTCAGCACAAACGGGGACAGACGCGGACCGCGCGGCAGAGCCTCGGCTGCCGGTTCGCCAATAGGCTCTGCGGGTCTTACGGACGGCTGCGCGACGGCGGTGGCCACCCGAGAAGCCTATCGGGCTGAGGCTCGCTCTCCGCCAGGGCCGTCACGATGCGCGTCTGGGCCCGCTCGATTTGCGCGGGCGTGAGCGTCTCGGCGTGACGGCGCAGGTAGGCGAGCAGCATGCGCGCGGGGATGATGCGCACACCGCGACGACGAGCAAGCGGTTTGTCGACCCAGGCGCGACTGAAGACGACCAGCGGCTCCACCTGCTCGCCGGTGATGCGCTCGAGCGTCTCGCGCTGCTCTTGGGCCTGGCGCAAGATTGCACCATGGATCGTGCGCACGCGAATTTCCCCTTGGCGGCTCTTTGTCTCCACCGTGAACACGCCCT
>DATHNH010000094.1:0-2545 GCA_035486255.1 Solirubrobacteraceae bacterium
TCAGCCACGTGCCCTCGACGTTGAGGCGGATGACCGTACGAAAGCCCTTCGGTGTAATCGACTCCGCGGGCGCCAGGAACTGGCCGCCGGCATTGTTGACGAGTAGATCGATCTGACCGTGGCTCTCGAGCACTCCGTCCACCAGGCCGTCCACTTGGCCCTCCTCGCGGATGTCGCACACGCGGGCCTCGATCAGCCCCCGTTCGCAAAGCGCGGCGGTCTCGAGCAAAGGCTCCTCGCGACGCCCGCAGATGACTACGCGCGCGCCGCAGCGCGCCAGCTCGAGCGCCGTCTCACGTCCGAGACCGCTGCCGCCGCCGCTGACGATCGCCGTCTGGCCCGCGAGCAACGAAGGCGAGAACAAGCGCGAGCGATCCTCGACGGACTCGCCGGGCCGGGCGGACAGACCGGACCGTATGCGCAGGGACGCTCCATCCTCGCCCATCCCGGTCTGCTCGTCCTCGCTCACCGCCGGGAGCTTACGACTGGACGGCCCCTGTCGAGTCCTCGACCTGATGCCACGACCCCATAGCCCCTAATCGAAGCTGGAGATTCGACCGATGCTTGATATGCGACAGCTGCGCGCGGGTAGATGGCTTCAGTGCTTCCGTTATGGACATGTCGCGCTTTTGCGGAGCTTTTGCCGCTCTCGCGGGTTATGTCCTGCGGGGGAAGGTAGCCGCGCTGGAGGCGTCGAACCAGACCGAAGGACGCAATCCACGAAGAATGATTGACAACGCAACTATCGCGTCGTATAATTCCGACTCCAAGCATCGGATTACGAGGATGGCGCAGTCCTCGGCGGACAAGCCGAGTCCTCGACATTTCCAATAGAGAGACGCTCATGCCAGACCCCATTGCAAAGCCCACCCCCACCATAGACATGACAGCCGAGGTGTTCATCCCGGAGTCTGTCGACCAGTTGCTCGCGCATTCGCGCCGCTACCCCCTGCTCACCCCAGAACAGGAGATCGAGCTGGCCCAGAAGATCGAGCGTGGCGACCTGCGCGCCAAGGAAACGATGATCAACTCTAACCTGAGGCTGGTTGCGTCCAATGCAAGGCGCTACCAGAACCAGGGCCTACCGCTCGCCGACCTCGTCCAGGAGGGCATGCTCGGCCTGATCAGGGCCTCGGAGAAGTTCGACTGGCGCAAGGGCTTCAGGTTCTCCACATACGCCACCCTGTGGATTCGCCAGGCGATCCAGCGCGGCTTGGAGAACTCCGGCCGCACGATTCGCCTGCCCGTGCATGTAGCCCAACGCTCGCGCAAGGTAGGACGCGTCGAGCGTGAGCTGTCCGTCAGGCTCGGCCGCGAACCGACACTGGAGGAGCTTGCCGAGGAGACAGGACTGCCAATCGAGCAGGTCGAGGAGGTGCGCCATCAGCGCGCCGCCCTCGTCAGCCTCGATCAGCAGGTCGGCGACGACGGCGACACCGCCCTTGGCGACCTTCTGCCTTCCGACGCCGAGGCGCCGGAGGACAGCGCCTGGGACAACGAGCGCGAGCGGATCGTGCACAACGCGATCGCAAAGCTGCCGGACACGGAGCGAACGGTGTTGACGCTGCGCTTCGGCACCGGCCGCGAGGAGCCACAGACGCTGACGGCAATCGGCAAGCGCCTTGGCTTCTCCGCCGAGCGGGCCTCTCAACTCGAGCAGCGAGCTTTGAAGAAGCTGGCCGAGTCGCCTGAGCTGGCAGCGCTGCGAGAGGCCGCCTAAAGGATCATGAGCATGCCCCCGCGCGCATCGGCGTCGCGGGGCATCGCTTCATTCCCAAAATCTGGCCGCTTCCGGTGCGGACCAGGACGGCGCTTTCGCTCACTTCACAACCAGCGTGCCTTCCATACCCGCCATGCGGTGGCCTGGGACCGAGCAGTAGAACTTGTACGTTCCCGGTTTGAGCGTGACCGTCAACGTTTTGCTTTCGCCCTTGAACGTCGGGGTAGCGCCTACCACCGCGTGCGAGGCCGATTCGACGGTCACGTTGTGTTCGAGCGGAGACATGTTCGTGAAGGCGATCGACACCTGGCCCGCTTTTGCGCTCAGCGAGCTCGTGTTGTATTTCAGCTGACCTTCAGGGTTCGCGGCAAGGCTCAACGAGCTCGAGGCGGTAGACGGCGCCGGGGTCGTCGATGAGGAGGTGGTCGCCGTCGCGGCGGTCGTGGCTGGGGTGGATTCGCTCGAGCTCGTGCTTTTCGAGCCCCCGCAGCCGGCCAGCGCGAGGATTCCGGCCACAAGCGCGAACATCGAGAATATTGGGATACGTCGGGCTGATGCTTTATCTGCGGTGTGGAGCCTCACGGCCTTCTCCTCCGTCGGTTGGGGTCACCTCACGTTATGACACTCCCCGGTCCGAATCCTTCCCAAGCGTGTGCCAACATCTGCTCTACAGAGGCCGACGCGAGGAGCCAAGATGCAGAAGTCGATGTGGGAGCGCACAGTCGAGCTGACGATCGCGGTGGGCGAACGCATACTGGTGCCGATCGAGCGTTTCATCGGCAGGCGCTCGCTTGTCGGCGACGCGACCTTCTTCCCGAACGAGCG
>DATHNH010000095.1:0-12574 GCA_035486255.1 Solirubrobacteraceae bacterium
GTGAGATGCAACATATCTTCCTAACGAGAAGCAAACAAAGGACAGGCAAAAAAAAGGGGGCGGCCAACTTGGCCGCCCCCTTTCCATCTGATTGCCCAGCAACGAAGCCTGGACTCCGACGACTACCAATCCCCGGTCGGACAACCGCCAGGGTTGCTTGCGCTCGCAGCTTTGCAGGTGCGAGTAATTTCGCCAGCGGTGTTGGTGATTATGAATTCATCTCCCGTACCCTTGGCTACTGACTTCACGACGTAGCCTGTGGCCGATTGCGAGACGCTCGTGAACGTAGCCGTAGTGGTGTCCTTGAGCGTAGGCTCGATTTCCTGGAGCTTCGTCGTAACGCCTCCGACATAGCTGCCGTTGTTTTCGGTGGAGAATGTCTCCATTGTGGTCTGACCGGTCTTAACCTGTTCCTTGGCAGCCGCATCACTGGCCTTGCTCTTCTGGTTCAGGAACGAAGGGATAGCGATCGCGGCCAAGATGCCGATGATCAGGATTACCACCAAGAGCTCGATGAGCGTGAAGCCACCCTCATCTTTCGAGCGCTGGCGCAGTCGATATAGCATTTGAGTCCTCTTTCCTTATCTTGGGCGCCAGCCCCGATTCAACCGTCTCTCAACGACGATGCGTCACCTCGCCGATCTTTACGATCGACCAGGATCCGCCGGCTTTGCCGTACACCCGCTATGGGCGTTTGCCTTGCACCGCGGTCTGGCTTGTCAGCGCGTTCATCGGCCGCTGGGAAAGGGCGCTTTAGCGTTGCATCCAAGCTGGACACATTGCCTTGATGCCAGCTTTATATTTCCGGGAAACCGCTGTCACTCAGTTGACGGCGTGGCCTGCTGCTGGGCGAACTCCTGAGCGTCGAAACCACTCAAACGCTCGCCTCCGCCGCGACACCAAGGGCATGTGACCTCGCGCGCCTCACCGTTCAAGTTGGAGATGACCTTGCCGCTGCCGTGGCAGGGCATGCAGACGCGTGGCTCCGAAGACTCCGTGGCTACGGAGTCGAGCTCGTCCTCCTCGCCTTCGCCGGGCGAGGAGCCACGGCGAGGGCGCTTGGCGCTCGCTTGCTTGCGATCATCTGCGTCACTCATGGAGTGGCGAGATTAGCGTTCCGGGCGTGCGGACGCCCACCATCCCCCTGCGCTGGGTCGCGCTCGCCCTGATCACCGCCTTGGCGGCGGCACTCAGATTGGTCGATCTGGGCGCCGTGCGGCTCGACCCGTTCTACGACGCGGCGGTGCGCAGCATGGGCGTCTCCTGGCACAACTTCTTCTTCGGAGCGTACGAGCCGGGAGGCAGCGTCTCGATCGACAAGCCGCCGATCGACCTGTGGCTGCAGGTTGCCAGCGTGAAGCTGTTTGGCTGGGGCGCAGCTTCGCTCAAGCTGCCCGAGGCGCTGGCCGGAATCGCCTCGGTGCCGCTGCTGTACGCGGCGATCAGGCGCCCCTTTGGCGTTATCGCAGGGCTCGTCGCGGCGCTCGCACTCGCGGTACTGCCGATCGAGGTGATCACCGCGCGCAGCGACACCATGGACGCGGTCATGATGCTGCTGCTCGTGCTTGCCCTGTCGATGGTGGTGCGCGCCTGCGAAACAGACAAGACGACCTGGTTGCTTGCCGGCGCCGCGATCCTCGGGGTCGCCTTCAACGTGAAGCTACTCGAGTCGGTCGTGGCACTGCCCGGCCTGTTCGTGCTTGCCTGGTTGGGCCTGCCACGAGCGAGCAACGACGACAGAACGGCGACGCTCGTGCGGCGTGCAACCCAGCTCACCGCCGCCGCCGCCGTGTACGTGGCAGTCGCGCTCTTGTGGCTTGGAGCGACGCTCCTGTTTCCTGCGCACGAGCGGCCGTACGCGATCGGCTCGACCAACGGCAGCGCTTGGAACGCGGCGTTCGTGTTCAACGGAACCGAACGGTTGAGCGGCAAAACCGTGGAAGTCGGCCAGGCAGCCCCCACTACGCGCCACGCTGCCGGCAAAGGCGAAGTGGTCTCCGCGGGAACGAACCAAATCACCCCCCCATCCCCCACGCGCCTGCTGGCTCGCAGCGGCCAATTGCCCGCCAAGTGGCTCGGTTGGGAGGCTTTGGCGGCACTGTCGCTCGGACTTGTCGTCATGGTCTCCGTGCTGCGGCGCAAAGACGGGCATGTGCAGCGCGCCACGGCCATCGGCGTGTTCGTGTGGCTGGCCACCGGTCTTGTGCTGTTCAGCGCGATGGCGCGCCTGCACCCGCGCTATGTCGAGAGCTTCACGCCGGCCGTCGCCGCCATGTTCGGGATCGGCGTGGGCTTGATCGCGAGTCTCGACAGCCGTGTGCGACTGACCGCGATCCCGCTGACGGCGCTGCTCGTGCTCCCGCTCCTAGCGAGCATCGAAGCGGTGCAGGCAAAGACCAGCGACGCCGGCAACGTAGGCGCGCTCAACCAGACCGAGCAGCGCGCGCTCAGTGGCTATCTGCTCGCCCATCAAGGAACGAGCCGCTACGAGCTGGCGGCAGGCTCCTCGACGAGCGTCGCATCGCTGATCGTGCAAGATCAACGTCCCGTGCTGATGCTGACCACGTACAACGGCATTCCTTTCACCGGAGTGGCTCAGTTGAAGGAGCTGATCGCCCGCGGCGAAGTACGCTACGCGTTCCTCGACTCCGTGTGTGGACGAGGAGCACCCAAGACGACCGCCGGCTGCGCACCTGCGGCTCTGTGGATACGTGCGCACGCGACCGATGTCTCGCGCCAGGCGGGCCTGCACGCAAGGGGGCTGCTGTGGCGTCTGCCGTAACTACCGGAGCAAGCGTGGGCGCTCCCGACGCTCTCACTCCTCGGAGGCGCGTCTGCGCTGTCGCGCGGTACCGGGTCCGCGCAAGGCGATAGCGTGAACGCAATGGATTCCACAGCCTCGATGCGCATCCTCGTGGTCGACGACGAGGCGTCGCTGCGCGACACGTTGACAAGGTCCTTCTCGAAGGAGGGCCACACCGTCGAGGCCGTCGCGGACGGCGCCGAGGCAATCGAGCGCGCAAGCGGGGAACAGTTCGACGTGGTCCTTCTGGACGTCGCCCTCGGCGCCGGGCCCAACGGCTATGACGTGTGTCGCACACTGCGCGAGCAGCGCAACATCGTGCCGATCATCATGCTCACGGCGCTCGACACCGAGGCCGACGCCGTGCAGGGACTCGAGGCAGGCGCCGATGACTACGTGACCAAGCCCTTCGGCCTGGCCGAGCTACGCAGCCGTATCCGCGCCGTCCTGCGTCGCTCGGGCCCACGCGCGATGGGACGCGAAGTGTTGAGCCTCGGCCCGGTCACACTCGACCGCAGCCATCGCGAGGCAAGCGTCGACGGCCAACAGGTGAAGCTGACCTTCTCGGAGTTCGAGCTGCTCGCTCAGCTGATGAGCGAACCGGGGCGTCTGTTCAACCGCCAGGAGCTGTTGCGAGCGATCTGGGGAGACTCTGCCTATCGCGATCCGCGTGCGATCGACGTCCACATCAGGCACCTGCGCGAGAAGGTCGAGGAGAAGCCCGAGGAGCCGAAGCTGATCCTGACGGTACGCGGCGCCGGGTACCGCTTCCAGGAGCCGTGAGCGAGCCACCCGCTCGGCCCAACGACGTCACCAAGCCCCGGGCCCGCATACGTCGGCACGTTCTGGGGCTGCGTCCGAGAATGTTCGCGGCGCTGCTTCTCTCGAGCGCCGTGACGCTGGCGGTGGCGGCACTGGCGCTGTTGTCCCCGCTCGAGCAGCGGCTACGTTCCGAGGGGGAGTCCGGAGTGTTCGCCGCCATCTCCTCCTCGCGTCCGGAGTTCGAAGAGATCGGCATCGACCCCGCCGACGGACGCCCCGACGCCGGCGAACTTGCCGCCACGGTGTCGCTTCTACGCCATCGCTCCGGCGCGGAGGTGACGGTGCTCGACCACAGGCTCGGGACGATCTACGCGCCCGCCGACCAGGATCTGGCCGTGCCCGACTACTACACCCAGGTCCGTCGCGCGCTGCGCACCGATCGCGGCGTGCACACATTGATCGGCGACGATCTGGTCGCGGTCGAGCCAATGCAGATCGGCAAGGGCGGGACGGTTGACGCCGTTGTGCTCGTGCGCCGCCTGGAATATGTGATCTCCACGGTGCAGGTGGTCAAGAAGGCATTCATAGAGGCAGCCGCCGTGGGCTTTGGCATCGCGCTGCTGCTCGGCATCGCCCTGACCACGACGCTGCTGCGACGATTGGAGCGCTTGCGCGAAGCCGCCGGCGAGCTCGAGCAGCGAGGGCTCGACGCGCCGATCCACGTCGATGCGCGTCCCGATGAGATCGGTGACCTGACGCGCGCCTTTGCGAGCATGCAGACGCGCCTGCGTCGCCAGGTGCAGGCGCGTCACGCGTTCGTCGCGACGGCCTCGCACGAGTTGCGCACCCCGCTCGCCTCGCTCGACGGAACGCTCGAGCTGCTCGAAGACGATCTCGATCCGGGGCGGCTCGACCTGCGCGACGCCCGCGAGCGCATGCTGCGCGCGCGCGAGCAGTCGCGCAGGCTCTCGAGCCTCGCTACCGATCTGCTGGACCTGAGCCGCTTGGACGCGGAGGTGTCGCTGCGCGCCGAGCCGGTAGAGCTCGGCGAGCTGTGTCGCGCGGTGGCAGCCGAATTCGAACGTCGCGCGGCCGAGCGCGATGTTCGGATCGACGTGCGCCACCCGGCGCACGCATGCTGGGCGACATGCGATCCGGGGGCCGTGGCAAGGATCGTGCGGATTCTGCTGGACAATGCGATCGGAATCGCGCCACCGGGTACGAGCGTGCACACAGAGACCGCCACCGACGGGCCGTGGGCACAGGTGAGCGTCAGCGACAGCGGGCCGGGTGTGCCGGCCGCCGAGCGCGAGCGGATCTTCGAGCGCTTCGAGCGCGGCAGCGCCGCCGCGGGTCGCAGCGGCTTCGGTCTCGGCTTGGCGATCGGGCGTGAGCTGGTGACGCGTATGCGCGGTTCGCTGACGCTCGCCGAGGAGCCTGCGGAGCAGACCGATGCGACGTGCGCGTCGCGCGACGCTCATGTCGCACCGGGCGCGCGCTTCGTCATGCGCCTGCCGGCGGCGCAAATGGACCGCCAAGGCACGCCATGAGTGCCTGCGGCGCGTTGTGGCTGACAAATCCGGGAGGATAGGCCGGTGAGTTCGTCCTCCCTCAGCGCGAGCGACCCGGGCGCAAACGTGCTTGAGCAGATCGCGGAGCAAGCCCAAGCGGCCGGCAGGATCGCGCTCGACACCGAGTTCATGGGCGAGGGCCGCTATCGAACGCTGCTGTGTCTGATTCAGATCGCGGTGGCAGACGGCGGTGGCGAGCGCATCGAGATCGTCGACCCGCTCGAGGGGAGGCTGCAGGGCGAGCCATTGGCTCAGGTGCTCGTGGATCCGCGGATCGAGGTTGTGGTGCACGCCGGACGCCAGGACATAGCGCTGCTGCGCCGCACGCTCGGCTGCGAAGTGCGCAACGTCTTCGACACGCAGGTCGCGGCGGGCTTCCTTGGTATGCCGGCACAGGCCTCCTATGACACGCTGCTCGCCGAGCTACTCGGCGTCAGGCTCGCCAAGAGCGCGAGCTTCACCCGCTGGGACGCACGTCCGCTTTCCTCAGAGCAGCTTTCGTATGCGCGCGAGGACGTGGTTCACCTGACGGCGCTCGCCGGCGAGCTGGAGCACCGGCTCGAGCATGCCGGTCGCTTGCAATGGGCACGCGAGGAGTGCGAGTTCCTCGAGCGCGTCAACGACGAGCGCGACATCGATACGATTTTCGCCCGGCTGCCGCGTGTCAGAGGTATGAGCGCCGCCTCCCAGAATGTGGCGCGCGAACTGGTCGCGTGGCGCGAGCGCACGGCACAAGAGCGCGACAAGCCCGTGCAGAGCGTGCTCGGCGACGCTGCGCTCGTCGAGATAGCCAAGCGCAAGCCGAGCAACGTCGGCAAGCTGGAGGAGATCCGGGGGGTCGCCCAGAACAGCTTGCGCAAGCGTGGCGAGGAGCTGCTCGAGGCGGTACGGCAAGGACTGCAAAGCGCCCACGAGCCACTTCCAAGCGACCGGCGCCCGGCTCAGCCACGCCCCGATGACGCCCCGCTGATAGCGCTTTGCGAGACGCTCGTCAGAGCGCGGGCACGCGAGGCAGGCCTCGCCTATGAGCTACTTGCCTCGCGCGCGGACTTGCAAGCGGTCGTAGTGGGCCAGCGCACCGGCGAGCGCGCCGAGGTTCGCACACTGCGTGGCTGGCGCGGCGAGCTGGTGGGCAAGGAGCTGCTCGACCTACTCGACGGCCGTCTCTCCCTGTCGGTGAAAGACCGATGCGTACAAGTCAGCTCAGGCTGAAGAACGACAAAGCTCGCTCACGAAACGGAGAGTCGAGCCTGACAAGGAGGACGTACCGCTGCGGGACACAGGCAGTCCGCGAAACGTGCTTTTGCACATGTGCCGGCTGATCGAAGGTCCCTTCGACCTTCGATCGGTAGAACACCGTCAAGCGAAGGCTATCCGCGTCGTGAGCTATTCGATGTGGTTGTAGACCGTGAACATCGGCATGTACATCGAAATGACGATGAAGCCGACGATCGAGCCGATGACGATGATCATGATCGGCTCGAGGATCGAGGTGAGCGCTTTCACGGAAGCTTCGACTTGGTCCTCGTAGAAGTCGGCGACCTTGGCGAGCATCGCGTCGAGCGCGCCTGTCTCCTCGCCGACGCCGACCATGTGGGTGACCATCGTCGGGAAGATAGTCGTCTTGGAAAGTGGCTCCGCGAGCGTGCCACCGCGCTTGACCGAGGCGATCACCCCGTCCATCGCTTCCTCGACGGCGATGTTGCCGCCGGTCTTGCCGACAATCTCGAGCGCCAGCAGCAGCGGCACACCGGCGCTCATCAGCGAGGAGAGCGTCCGCGACCAGCGCGCCACCGCGACCTGCTGGACGATCTTGCCGATCTTCATCGGCACACGTAGTCGGAAGCGGTCCCACTGAGGCCGTCCCCACTTCGATTTCTTCCACTTTATGAAAGTGAACGCGGTCAGGCCGGCACCGCCGAACATCGCCCACCAGTAGCCGACGACCGCGTGTGACATCGTCACCGAGACCTGGGTGATCGCAGGCAGTTCGCCTCCGAATTGCTTGAAGACTCCTACGAACACGGGCACGAGGAACGCGACGAGCGCCATCATCACGGCCACGGCAAAAGTGATGACGAGCACCGGGTAGATCATCGCCGAGCGGATCTGGCGACGCAACGAGGCTTCCTTCTCGAGCTGGTCGGCGACCTGCATCAACGATCCCTCGAGCAGACCGCCGGCCTCACCGGCGCGGGTCATCGCCACGAACAGGGGATTGAACACCTTGGGGTGCGATTCCATCGCGCCCGAGAGCGAGAGGCCCGCCTCGACGTCCTTGCGCACCTGAACGACCGTGTCCTTGAGGAAATTGTTCTCCGTCTGTTCCTCGAGCACGTAGAGCGCCCGCAGGATCGACAGGCCAGAGGAGATCATCGTGGCCAGCTGGCGGGAGAAGACGGCCAGCTCGCTGGCCTTGACCGTCTTCATGAAGCTCAGCTCGATCTCGCGCGAGGCGTGCTTGTCGGCGATGTCGAGCACGATCATGCCGCGCGACTTCAACTGGTTTGAGACGGCCTCCTTGGAGTCCGCTTCGATCTCGCCGCGGGCCTTGACGCCGGCCAGGTCCATCGCCTTGAAAACGTAGGTGCTCACCGTCTCGGCTCCTGACCGTATGAGCCCACAGGCCAAGCCAGACAAGATCGAAGTCCCGCCCACCCGCGTGGCGTGCCATGGCACGCGTGCCGGCCGATCGGAGATCCCGTCGATCTCCGATCGGTAGGACGCAGTATGCCTCCGGTATGTGGGCTCATGCCGCCGCCAGCGATCCGGCGCCGAGCAGACGGCGCAGCTCCTCCGGAGCGGAGGAGCGTTCTTCGGCCAATTTCTGGGAGACCTTGCCGGTGCGCACCAGCGAGACGAGCGCGGCGTCCATCGTCTGCATTCCCTGCGCCGAGCCAGTCTGCAGGACAGAGTAGATCTGGTGTGTCTTACCCTCGCGGATCAGGTTGCGTACCGCCGGGTTGGGCACGAGCACCTCACAGGCCGCAACGCGTCCGGAGCCGTCCGCGGTGGGCAGCAGCTGCTGTGTGACGATGCCCTGTAGGGCCACCGACAGCTGCACGCGCACCTGGCCCTGCTGCTCGGGCGGGAATACGTCGATGATGCGGTCGACCGTTTGCGCGGTGTCCTGGGTGTGCAGCGTGGCGAATACCAGATGGCCAGTCTCAGCTGCGGTCAGCGCCGTCGAGATCGTCTCCAGGTCGCGCATCTCGCCGACGAGGATCACGTCGGGATCCTGGCGCAGCGCTGCCTTCAGCGCGTCGGCGAAAGAGTGGGCGTCGGAGCCGAGCTCACGCTGGTTGACAAGGCACTTCTTGTGCCCATGGAGGAACTCGATCGGGTCCTCGATCGTCATGATGTGCTCCTCGCGCGTGGCGTTTATCTCGTCGAGCATCGCCGCGAGCGACGTCGACTTGCCCGAGCCGGTGGGGCCGGTGACGAGCACGAAGCCACGCGGCTTGCGTGTGAGATCGTGGACCACCGAGGGAAGCCCCAGCTGATCGATCGAGGTGAGCCCGAAGGGGATCAGACGGAATGCCGCGCCGACGGCGCCACGCTGGAAGTAGGCGTTGACGCGGAAGCGCGCGTGACCCGGGATCGAGTAGGCGAAGTCGAGCTGCCAGTTGGTCTCCAGGCGCTGGCGCTGGTCGCCGGAGAGGATCGAGTAGACGATCTCGCGCGTGTCGGTACCCGACAGCTCGGGGTAGCCGTCGAGGCGGTCGAGGCGGCCGCGCACGCGCACAGTGGGCTGTGAGCCGGCGGCGAGGTGCAGGTCGGAGGCTTTCCGTGCCACGACCTCCATCAGCAGGTCGGCGAAGTCGATGCTCATCGCTGCGTCCTTCGATCGTCGAGGCGGTTGGTCGCGCTGTGCGCATGAGGTGTCATGCGCCCCTTATCGGCAGATGCTCCGCGCATCTCAACTACTGCCGATCACGCGGGCTATCTCGGCGATCGATGTCAGACCTTGGCGCACCTTCTCGAGGCCGTCGTCGCGCAGGCGACGCATCCCCTCGCGGATCGCCACCTCGCGGATCTCATCGGCCGAACGGCGCTCTAGTGTCAGGTTGCGAGTCTCCGAGGAGAGCGTCATCACCTCGTAGATGCCGAGTCGACCGCGGTAGCCGGTGCCGGCGCAGCGCCGGCAGCCGGTCGGCTCGTAGGCCTCGAGATCCACGATCGCCTTGTAGCCGTTCTCGCGCAGCACCTCGGCCGGGACGATCGTTCGCTGCTTGCAGTTGGAGCAGAGCATGCGCGCGAGGCGCTGGGCAAGCACACAGTCGAGCGCCGAGGCGACGAGGAACGGCTCGATGCCCATCTCTGTCAGGCGCGTGATCGCCGAAGGGGCGTCGTTCGTGTGAAGCGTGGAGAGCACAAGGTGGCCCGTGAGCGCGGACTCCACGGCGATCTGGGCTGTCTCGCGGTCGCGAATCTCACCCACCATGATGATGTCGGGGTCCGCACGCACCATCGCACGCAGGCCCGTCGCGAACGTGAGCCCCGCCTTGGCGGAGACCTGCACCTGCGTGAGCCCGGCGATCTGATACTCGACGGGGTCCTCGACGGTGATGATGTTCTTCTCGGGCGTGTTCAGCGCGAGCAGGGCCGCATACAGAGTCGTCGACTTGCCCGAGCCGGTGGGGCCGGTGACGAGCACGGCGCCGTGGGTTTCATGGAAGGCGCGTTCGAAGCGTTCGCGCTCGGTGTCTGCCATGCCGAGCTTCTCCAGCTTCATCACGACGGAGTCCTTGTCGAGGATGCGCATCACGATCGACTCACCGTGGACGCTCGGCAACGTGACGACGCGCAGATCGATGTGGCGACCGTCGACGGTCAGGCTGACACGGCCGTCCTGGGGCAGGCGTCGCTCGGAGATGTCGAGTTCGGCCATGATCTTCACACGCGAGACGACCCCCGCGGCCATGCGCCGCGGGACGGTCGTGATGTCCTGCAGGATGCCGTCGACGCGCACACGCACGCGTACCTCGTGTCCGTCGGGGGCCATGTGCACGTCGGAGGCGCCGAGTTCAACCGCCTGGGCGACAATCTGGTTGACCAGCTTGACTACGGGGGCGTCATCGGCGGTCTCGCGCAGGTTGACGATGTCGGCGCTGCTCTCTTCGAGCTCCTCGGCGGCGGCGTCGCCCGAGACGACGTCCTCGAGGCGCGCCATGCGCGAGATCAAGTCGCCGATCGCATCGGGCGAGGCGACCGCGACACGGACCTCGTAGCCGGTCATGATCGCCACGTCGTCGACCGCCAGCACATTCGAGGGATCGGCCATCGCGAGCAACAGCGTGCGCTTGTCCACGAAGGCCACAGGCACTGCCTGGTAGCGCTTGGCGGCACTGTTGACGACAAGGTTGGCGGCGCCCATGTCGACAGGGAAAACATCCAGATCGAGATGATCCAGTCCGTAGCGCTCCGCCAGCGCACGGGCAAGCCCGTCGGAGGTGATTGCTCCACTGGCGAGCAAGACGCGCTCGGGCGTCGTGCCTTCGTTGCGCGAGGACTCGATCGCGTGGTCGACGCGCTCGCGCGAGGCGAGGGCCATATCGACGATCACATCGGTGAGGAAACGCGCGGAGGAGCCGCGCCGGGTGGGTTGGCTGACGCCGGCTACCGGTTCGGGCACCTCAGGACCGGGACGCTCGACCTCGGCCTCAAAGGTCAAAGCGTACGGATCCAACTCGCCGCCGCCGGTCGCGTTTGCGCCGCCTGCGAAAGGGCGACCGTCTCCCTCTCCCGGAATCTCACGCGAGTACTCGTCGCGGTCCAGCTCGACGCTCACTGTGGGTTCGGCCTCGCCGAAGATGTCGTTCTCGTCGCGCAGGCCATTCGGAGGGGTGCTCATCGCCCCCGCCCTCGGCCAAGGGCCCTAGTGTGAAGGGTCCTCGATCCCGGCGCCACGGCGCATCGCCTCGATCGGCGCCGGTCTTCCCGTCCAGTGCTCGAAGCTGAGCGCTCCCTGAGCGACGAGCACCTCCAGGCCATCGACCGTGACCGCTCCCTCCGCGCGTGCCGTGGCGAGCAAGGACGTTGGGCTCTCTCCATAGACCAGATCGATGACGTACGCATACCTACCGACGTGATCGGCGGTCATCTCCAGTTGGTTGAGCGCCTCAGCCTCAGTGGCCGACCGTTGCAGTCCGACCGACGTGCAGTTGACCAGCAAGTCGGCTTCGACGGGCCTTGCAACCATGTTGGCGCCGAGATCATCGGCCAACGCGCGCGCACGCTCGGGGGTCCGGTTCCATACCGATACCGTGGCGGCGCCCGCATCCAACAGGGCCCAAACGGCCGCGCGCGCGCTGCCCCCGGCGCCGAGCACGAGCGCGCTCATGCCCGCGGGCTCGCGGCCAAGCGCGGCGATCAGGCCGGGGGCGTCGGTGTTCAGCGCCTCGATCTCGCCGTCGGCGGCGAATGTGAGCGTGTTTGCAGCACCGATCGTCCGCGCGGCCTCGCTTGCCTGATCGGCTATCTCGAGTGCCGCCTGCTTGTGAGGGATCGTCACGTTCGCGCCGAGAAAGCCGCTGGCTCCAAGCGCCCGAGCAGTCTCCTCGAACAGCTCGGGCGGGAGTGGCAGCCGCTGATAGCTCCAGTCCTTCATCGAGCAGGCGGCGAAGGCCGCCCGGAACATCGCGGGCGAGCGACTGTGGGCGACGGGCCAGCCCATGACCCCTAGTCTGGGCACTGGCGCACACCCCGTATCGCGATGCGTGTTGCCGCGGTGGTCGAGCCGCGCACCTTCTAGCCCCTTTTGCACTTGGGCACGCGCCCACCGTTGTTGGTGATCGCTTCGCGGTAGGCGGCGGCGTTCTTTTCGAACTGGGCGTAGCCGGTGGAGAAAACCTGCTCTCCGCAGCCGTCGGCGCCGGCCACGTAGTAGAGGTAGGAAGCCTTCGCCGGGTGCGCGGCGGCAGCGATCGCGGCAGCGCCGGGATTGGAGATCGGCGTTGGCGGCAGGCCCGTGTGCGTGCGGGTGTTGTAAGGCGAGTCGCTGTGCAGCTCGGCTTCGGTCAGCGGGCTTGTGAAGTCGTGCAGGGCGTAGCGCAACGTGGAGTCGATCCCCAGCGTCATGTTCAGGCGAAGACGGTTGTAGACAACGGCCGCCACGAGCCGACGATCCTGTGGGATCGCCGCCTCCCGTTCGATGATCGAGGCGACGATCAACAGCTGATAGGGGGTGATGCCAAGTACCTTGGCACGATGGATCTCCTCGGCGCCAAAGTTTTCTCCGAACGCCGCGAGCTGCTCTGAGACCAGTTGCGCGGCGGGAGCGCCCACATACATTTCGTAAGTCGCGGGAAAGAGAAAGCCTTCGAGGTTGGGGGTCCCGGGCGGCGCGCCGTAATGGGCGAAGTCGATTTCGCCAGAGCGCTTGGATGGCGAGAGGTAGCTACCGCGAAGCCCGTCCTGATGGGCGAGCACGGCGATC
>DATHNH010000096.1:0-2549 GCA_035486255.1 Solirubrobacteraceae bacterium
GTGCCCAAGGCCGACACGCTCGAGCCACGGACGCACAATCTCCTTTGCCTCGCGCAGGCTCCGCCCTCCCGCCATCAGCTTCAGAGTGGCGTTGTTGAGAGTGCTGGCGCCCGCCAGTAGATGAAACGACTGGAAGACGAACCCAACATCCTCGCGCCGGTAGCGGGCGCTCTCACGCGGCGACAAACGGGAAATTTCTCTGCCGGCAAACCAGACGCTGCCGCTGTCAGGCTCGAGCAGGGCGGCGGCGATCAGTAGCAGCGTCGTCTTGCCGGACCCACTAGGCCCGTATAGAGCAACCAGTTCTCCGGGTGCGACAGTCAGCGATACGTCGTCGGCCGCGTGCACGACCTCCTCGCCGGCGGCGTAGTGCTTGACGACCTCGCGCAGCTCGAGCGCGCTCATGAGAGCGCATCGTCGACCCGAGACGCGCGCGAGGCAGACGCAGCGGGAAACCGCACGATCACGCCGTCCTGGTCCATTGAGCGCACTTCTCCGCTCGAGATCGCCATCGTGCGCACCGTCCCCGACAGCGCCGCCAGATTCTCCGAAGCGATGACCACAGCGAGATCCCTCTCCGCGCCAAGCGAGCGCAACAGCGCGTAGAAGTCCTCGCCTTCCAACGGACTCGGCAACACCGCCGGCTCGTCCACGAGCAACAAGCGCGGCTCACGAACGAGCGCCATCGCCAGAGCAACCCGCAACCGCTCACCGAGCGTAAGGCAATCGATCTGGGCATCGGCACAATCGGTCGCATCCACCCGTCCAAGCACCTTGCGCGCCAACGTCCTCGCTTCCCGCATCGGCGTACCGTCGCTCGCACCTGCAGTCGCAACCAACTCGACGACGGGCCGGACTATCTGAGTGTGCCAATCGGAGGATACGAGCGCAATACCGTCACGACGAAGTAGCCGCGAGCGCTTACGCGCAGGCATTCCCGACACACGTTGCCCGTCAAAGCTGACCTCACCAGAATCGGGCTGCTCGATACCGGCCATCACGCGCAGGAGCATGGACTTGCCTGAGCGCTTCGGTCCCCACATGCTAACGAAATCACCGTGATCAATATCGAGCGACACACTGTCGAGCACGACAACCTCGCGCCTCCCATCGACATGGCGCTTGGTCACCTGCATGAGTGAGAGCAACGGCGCCATCGTCTGCGTGGAGGCTAGGAGACCATCAAGTCGCGGATAGTCTTGCGCGACAAGTCGACCCAAAGCAACTCGCCGTTGATCCGCTGGATCGGTGCTTCGCGCACCAGAAACATCATCGCTGACCGCAGCGGCTGGGTAGTAGCCGGCATATCCGCCTCGATCTTGGCACGCCCTGCGAACAGCTCCCGCTCGTAGCTATTCAACGCGACGAGCAACCTCGGCAGGTCCTCTGGTCGAGCGACCACCATTCTGGCCTGCAACTGTAACTGCCCCTCTCCGAGCGGAAGCGGACTATCCATCCACGCCACAAGCGCAGGCGCAGCCGAATCAGTGGCGCGATAGACGATCCTCGCCAGGTTGCTCTCATCCGCTGACTCAGGGACAATCAGACCGTCTTCGTGCATTCCCCTCAGCATCCTGTAGAGGCTGGTGCGATGGATCGGCCAACTTGGCCCCAACTGACGCTGAAGACGACTCGCCAACGAGTACCCGTGGCTCGACCCCTGCACGATCAAGGCAAGCAAAGCTCCCCTCAAAGGGGACTGGTTCGCATTCGTTGCGTGAGCGGAAGGTGATCCCATTGTCTCAAGCTGCCAGAACTTGCCCGAAAGAAGATACAGAAATCGACAGAAGCCCATCTGCTCATGGCGGCCTATATTTCCGACGCTCGGAACTAGGCTCATACAACCCATCAGGCCTCGAGCTCGACCGAAACCGAGCCAAATCGAGCCGCAGGCGCGCGACTAGCGCTCAGCCGGCGAAGCTCTTGGTCGCGCGCCGCTCCGGGGCGATGCGCACGACGTCCCACGCGAGCCCGACGCTCTCCATTCCACGGATCACGAGCGCGGAGACATCGAACTGGCGCCAGGAGAAACCGTGGAAAGCGGAGGTGGGGAAGGCGTGGTGGTTGTTGTGCCATGCCTCGCCCAGCGAGAATGGGGCGAGCCAGGCGAGGTTGCGCGAGTGGTCGCCCGTCTCATAGCTGCGCTTGCCGAAGAAATGGCACAGCGAGTTGATCGAATAGGTGACGTGATGGAGCACGAGCATGCGCACGGCGCCGCCCCACAGCAGACCGGTCAGGCCGGCCGTCCAGGTGCCGCCGATGGCATAGCCCAGCCAGAAGGCGGCGACGAGGCCGCCGATCGCCCACACGAAGAACGTCTTGTCCACGAACGAGACGACCGGGTCGGCGACCAGGTCGGGGGCGTAGCGTTCGCGATGGCCGCGGGCGGTGTGGATGAACAGCCAGCCGACATGCGCGTGAGCGAGGCCGCGCAGAGCTCCGCGCAGACCCGTGCCGTGATCGACGTGCGGGCTGTGCGGATCGCCCTCGCGGTCGGAGAAGGCATGGTGCTTGCGATGGTCGGCGACCCACGAGATGACGGGACCCTC
>DATHNH010000097.1:0-10027 GCA_035486255.1 Solirubrobacteraceae bacterium
ATCCGCCGCGCTACTTCGAGTGAGATACCTGCCTCGTCGGGCGTGCACGGCCCCGGCGAGATCACGCAGCGCTGATAGTCGTCGTCGAGTAGCTGCTCGACCGTGGCCGCATCGTTACGCAGCGCACACACCTCGGCGCCCAGCTCGCCAAGGTACTGGACGAGGTTGTAGGTGAACGAGTCGTAGTTGTCGACAACCAGCACTCGCATCGCTAAACCAGCCCCGCCCCGAGCACTCGCCGGGTCACATGGCATCGGTCGTCGAACATGCTCATGCTCAGGCCCATTCCGTTTGTTCACAGGCAAGCTGTACCGCGCGTAGAGGAGCCTTGCTCTTGTTCACCGACTCTTCGTACTCGTACTCCGGCCTGGCGTCGGCGACCGTCCCCCCGCCAGCCTGCACGTGCGCGACCCCATCCTTGACGACGACGGTGCGAATATGGATCGCCGTGTCGAGATCACCGGTGTAGCTGAGGTAGCCGATCGCCCCGCCGTATCCACCGCGCTTCGAGGGCTCCAGCTCGTCGATTATCTGCATCGCGCGCACCTTGGGCGCACCGGAAAGCGTGCCCGGGGGCAGGACCGAGCGCAACGCGTCCATCGCACCGACATCCTCGCGCAGCGTGCCCGACACGGAGGAGACGATGTGCATCACGTGACTGTATGTCTCGACCTCCATCAGCTCGTCGACCACGACGCTGCCGTACTCGCACACACGTCCAAGGTCGTTGCGACCGAGATCGACGAGCATCACGTGCTCGGCACGCTCCTTCTCGTCTTCGAGCAGCTCTCCGGCGATGCGCCGATCTTCCTCGGGGCTCGAGCCGCGCGGACGCGTGCCCGCGATCGGACGCGTGGAGACGTGACGGCCGTTGACGGTGAGCAACGGCTCCGGACTCGCTCCGGCAACCTGGAAATCGCCGAAATCCAAGAAGTACATGTAGGGACTCGGGTTGACGGTGCGCAGCCCCCTGTATATGGAGAAGGCCTCCACCGGCACCCGCGCAGACCAGCGCTGCGAAGGCACCACCTGAAAAGCATCGCCGGCGTAGATGTACTCGACGATCCGCGCCACCATCGCTTCGAAGCGCTCGCGACTCATGTTCGACTCAAAGCGCGGCGTCGCGCGAGCACCGACTCTCGCTCCGTGACCGTGAGGGACAGGGCCGGCTAGACACGCGCGCACTTCAGCGATCGTGGCCGTGGCGGCCTCGTGTGCAAGCTCTGGATCCGGCTCGGCTTCCAGATCGGCGTTGGCGAGAATCGTGATCGTGTGCTTGAGATGGTCGAACACGACAAGCGCATCGGTCAGCATCAGCGCCATATCCGGCAGCCCAAGGGGATCAGCGACGGGTCCACTCTTCGGCTCTCCGAGCGGCTCGACGGTTCTCACCAGGTCATAGCCGAAGAAGCCAACGGCCCCACCCATGAATGGTGACCCAACCACCCCGTCGGCGAGGGGCCCCTGACGGCAACCAGCGACCGCCGCGGCGGCCAGCTCGTAGGGATCACCAGGGTCGCCCAGCGACCAGCGCAAAACCGAGCGAGGTCGGAAGCCGATGAATGAATAGCGACCCATGCGTTGGCCTTGCTCGGCCGACTCCAACAGGAACGCCGGCTCGCCGGGCGCCAGCTCGCGCAGCTTGAGAAACGCCGAGACAGGCGTATCGCAGTCGGCGATGAACGTCTCGCTCAGGGGTATCAGATTGTGAGCACCCGCCGCCTCCGACGGGGCGGCGCTACCGGCGGCGCTCATCGAGCACGTCCTTCGCATCCGATAGCGCAAGACCGCGACCGTGCAACAGCACGAGCAGGTGGTAGACGAGATCCGCGGCCTCTTCGGCAACGCGCTCGTCGGTCTCCTCGCGGGCGGCGCGCGCGACCTCCTCGGCCTCCTCCATCACCTTCTCACCGATGCGTGCTGGATCGTCGAGCAATTCCACGGTGTAGGAGCCCGCGGGCCGCTCGAGCGCACGCTCGCGCAAGGTGCGCTCGAGCGCCGACAACGTCTCATAGGGGGCGGGCGGCTCCAGTTGACCACGGTAGAAGCAAGTGCGCTCACCCGTATGGCATGCGGGCCCTGCGGGCTCGACGAGTGCGAGAATCGCGTCACCGTCGCAATCCACCCGTAGCGCACGCAGTGCCTGGGTGTTTCCGCTCGTCGCGCCCTTGTGCCATAGCTCCTGGCGCGAGCGACTCCAAAGGTGCAGCTCCCCGGTGGCACGCGTACGCTCCAGTGCGAGCGCGTTCATGTAGGCAAGCGTCAGCACCTCGCCGCTGCTCCAATCCTGTACCACGCAAGGCACGAGACCGCGCTCGTCATAGGCGAGAATCTGCTCCACTTCGTCGGCGGCCGGTGCGCTCATCAGCGGAATTGTAGGTTGCAATAGACAATGGCCTCGTTGCTGGATAGCAAGCTGATCGTCGTGACCGGCAAGGGCGGCACCGGAAAGAGCACGTTGGCGTGCGCGCTCGGGCTGATCGCGGCACGGCGCGGGCAGCGCACAATCGTCGCCGAGCTCGGCGAGCAGCACCGCCTGCCGGGGCTGTTCAGAGTCCCCGACACGCCCACGTCAGGCGAAGAGGTGGAGCTGGAGCCAGGCCTGTGGAGCACTTCGATCGACCCCGACAAGGCGCTGATCGAGTGGCTGCGCACGCTCGGAGGGCGCATCTCGGTACGAATGCTCGCGGGGAGCAACACGTTCCGCTACTTCGCCGCGGCCGCGCCAGGCGCCAAGGAGCTATTGAGCATGGTCAAGGTGCGCGAGCTGTGCGAAGGCTCACGCGAGCAAAACGGCGTCGCTCATGCGGCCGGCGCCGGCATGGCTCGCGATCGCAGCGACCCTTCGCCCATCGCCCCGTACGACCTGGTGGTGCTCGACGCCTCAGCGACCGGACATGCTCTGGCGATGCTGCGCTCCCCGCGGACGTTCGGGGCGATCGTACGGGCCGGACCGCTGGCCGAGCAGACACAGAGCGTGCGCAGACTGCTGGAAGACCCTCGGCGCAGCAGCTATGTGGCAGTAGCACAAGGCACGGAGATGGCAGTAACGGAGACCCTGGAGCTGGAGGAAGGATTGCGCCGCCAGCTCGATCGCGACCTCGACGTCGTCGTGGTCAACGGCACGGTGCCACGCCGCTTCACTCGCGAGGAGCTGGAGCTGATCGCCAAGCTCGACGATTCCGCTGACGTCGTTCGCGGCGCCGCGCATATGGCTCATGTCGTACACGAGCGCGCACGGCTCCAGCAAAGCCAGATCGCACGCCTGCGTCGTCAGCGCTTCGCCCGGGGACTGCCGCCGAACGTGCTCACGCTCCCGATGCTGTTCACGCCCGAGATAGGCCTAGCAGACGTGCGTGGAATGTCGGTCAAGCTCGAGCGCAAGCTATAGCGACGCGGCTGCCCGCTCGCCCGAGCGAATCGATCGAGCCCAGCTCAGGTGATCCCCAGCCGATCGAGTAGCCCTTCGTCCCCACGCCAGTCGCGTCGCACGCGCACGGACAGATCGAGGTGGACATGGCAGTCGAGCTCGCGCTCCATCTCCTTGCGTGCAGCGGACCCGATCGCCTTGATCATGTGTCCGCCGGCACCCACGACGATCCCCTTCTGCGACTCGGTCTCGATCCAGATCAGCGCGCGCACGCGCACCAAGCCCGCGCGTGGGCGTTCGATCTCTTCGACGATCACCTCCACGGCGTGCGGAAGCTCCTGGAAGGTCCGCCTGATCGCCGCCTCACGCACCAGCTCCGCAAGCAGTACTGACAGCGGCTGGTCTGAGATTGCCTGCGGGGGAAACATGAACGGGCCCGGCGGCATCAGCCCGGCAAGGTGCTCCACGAGGGCAGGCACGCCCTTGCCGTTGCGCGCCGAGATGGGGAATATCTCCCCGCTGAGGTCCAGCTCAGCAGCGGCGGCGAGCACCGCCACCGTAGCGGCGCGGTCGAGTCGATCGACCTTGTTGATCGCGATCGTCACGGGCACCTGGACCTCGCCCAGCGCCTGCGCGATATAGCGATCTCCCGCACCGACCCCCTGCTCCCCATTAAGTACGAGCAGCGCCGCATCCGAGCCGTCGAGCTCCAGTCGGACACGCCCGGCCATGCGTTCGGTCAACATGTCACGAGGACGTTGCACGCCGGGCAGGTCGACGAGCACGATCTGCCAGCGCTCCTCGGTGCGCACGCCACGGATCGCCCGCCGCGTGGTCTGCGGACGATCGGAGACGATCGCGACCTTTCCCCCGACGATGGCATTGACAAGCGTCGACTTACCCACGTTGGGACGGCCGGCCAGCGCGACGAACCCGCTACGCGTCAAGGATGCGACCGACGCTCCCCCTGGATCGCTCACAAATCGCCCCAGCGCATGATCTCGGCCTGCAGCGCAAGCATCTCGCCCTCGTCGGTCTCATGATCCATGCCAACGAGGTGAAGCGTGCCATGCACGATCGCCTCGCTGACGTCCGCGGTGAATGCAGGACAAATCACAACGTCGCCAAGCTCGCGGGGCACCCCCGCTCGGGGGGTCTGCGGATCGGCTCCGTCGATTGGAAAAGAAAGCACATCCGTGGGGCCTTCTTTACCGCGATGTTCGCCGTTGAGCTCGGCCATGTGCGCCTCGTCGACGAACTGCACGGCAAGATGACCGTCTTTGACCGCAGCCGATGCAAGCGCAAGCGCACACAGACGCTCCACCCGCCATTGAGGAAGCGGGCCCGCGAGCAGCTGTGCACCGAAAACCTCGACCTCTAGCATCGACGCGAGCGGCTCAGGCCCGACGCTCGGCCAAACGCTGAACCACAACCTGCTCGACAACGTTGGCGGCCGCGTCGACGGCGTCCGGCCCCGATCGCGCGGAGGCCTCGTGCCGCCCGCGCCCGTCATCTGGCGCGCGCCTGCCGTGCTCGTCGTAGGCCTCGACAATCCGTTGTACGAGCTTGTGGCGCACCACATCCTCGCCGCCGAAGCGCACGAACTCGATCCCCTCGATCGCATCGAGCACCTCGCCGACGACTACGAGGCCTGAACGCTGCTCGCGGGGCAGGTCGACCTGGGTGATGTCGCCCGTGACAACCATCTTGGAGCCGAAGCCGAGGCGGGTGAGGAACATCTTCATCTGCTCGGGCGTCGTGTTCTGAGCCTCGTCGAGGATCACGAACGAATCGTTGAGCGTGCGCCCACGCATGAAAGCCAGCGGCGCAATCTCGATCACGCCACGCTCGAGGTGCTGGGAGACCTTCTCGGGATCGAGCATGTCGTGTAGCGCATCGAACAGCGGTCGCAGGTAGGGGTCGACCTTCGCCATCAAATCTCCGGGCAGGAAACCCAAGCGCTCGCCGGCCTCGACGGCCGGGCGCGTGAGGATGATTCGGTTAACTTCGTGGCGAGAAAGAGCGGCAGCCGCCATCGCGACCGCAAGAAACGTCTTGCCGGTGCCTGCCGGTCCGACACCAAACGTGACTGTGCTGGAGCGGATCGAGTCGACATAGCGCTTCTGATTGACCGTCTTGGGGGCGACGCTCAGGCTGCGATGCCTCCACACGACGTCCTCCAGCACCCGGGCCGGTGATTCGTGCGCGTCCAGCGCGCCTGTCACCGCGGCGATCGTGCCGGGCGCGACCTGGTGTCCACGGCCGATCAGCTCGGAGAGCTCATGCACGACGCGCTCGCCCATCCGCGCATCCTCGTCGGAGCCATCGAGCGTGAGCAGGTTGCCACGCAGGAACACCTTGCAACGCAGATGCCCCTCCAGCGCGCGCAGCACCGCGTCCTGGGTGCCGGCGAGCTCGGCCGCAACCTCGTTTGGCAGCTCGATCCGCGTCCTCATCCCCCGAGCGCCGCCCTGACCAGGCCCGAGACCCGCTTGCCGTCGGCACGCCCATCGACCGCGGCCATCGCGCTCTTCATCGCCGATCCCATGTCCTTAGGCGACTGGGCGCCGCTTTCGGACAGGGCTCGCTCGACGATCGCCTGGAGCTCGCCGTCGGAGAGCTCGGCGGGCAGATACTCACCGATCAGCTTTCCCTCAGCCTCCTCGCCAGTCGCGAGATCCTCGCGTCCGGCGTCGCGAAACGCCTTAGCGGCCTCCAAGCGCCGCTTGCGCTCGCGGCGCAGCACGACGAGCTCGTCTTCGGAGCCGTCCTTCTCAGCCTTCTGCAACTCGGATAGGACCATGCGCAGCGCACCCACCCGCTGCTTCTCACCGGCGCGCATCGCGCTCGTCATGTCTTGCTTGATGTCATCGAGAATTGTCATCCTCGACTCAGGATACGCCGAGCAGGCGAGACTTTTGTGTCGATCCATCGCTTTTTAGCTGCTCGCGGGTTGCCCCGGCTGTAGCGGCGGGCATCGCCGGGGCGGCAAGATCGGCAGAATGGGTGACCATGAGCGCATCTCTGTACCACAGCGCACTCACCCCTTTCCTCGAGGACGGCGAGCGGCTGCGCCCGGCGGAAGCAGAAATCTTCGACGCACACACCCATCTCGGCCTGGACGAGGACGGCCGCTCGCTCGACCTGGAAACGCTGCTCTCACAGCTCGATCGTGCGCATGCACGCAGGGCATGCGTCTTTCCGCTCCACGATCCCGAGCGCAAGCCTTCCTACAGCCTGCCCAACGACCGGGTGCTCACGTGGGCAGGCGAAAGCGAGGGAAGACTGATCCCGTTTTGCCGACTCGATCCCGCCGAAGCCCCGGTCGCCGAGGGGGAACGCTGCATCGCGAAGGGAGCCCGGGGCATCAAGCTGCACCCACGTGCGCAGTCGTTTGCCTTCGATGGCTCCGAGATGGCAGCCATCTTCAAGTTGGCCGACGAAGCAAGCGTGCCCATCCTGATCCATGCCGGACGCGGCATGCCTCCGATCGCCGACGGGCTGGCCGACCTCGCATTGCGCTATCCAGATGTCGTGTTGATCCTCGCCCATGGCGCGATCTGCGACCAAGGCATCCTTACCTCGCGCCTCGCCGACCACCCGGGCATCCTGTACGACACATCGTGCTTCTTTGCCCTCGACCTGATCGAGCTGTTCGCGCGTGTGCCGGCCGAGCGGATCGTGTTCGCCTCGGACCCGCCGTACGGTCTCACCTCGAGCGGCCTGTATCTCGCCCTGCGCGTCGCCGCCCATGCGGGACTGGACGAGCAGGCGCTCACCGCGGTGATCGGCGAGACGATGGCCGGACTGGTCGACGGTCGCGGCCTGCCACCAGTGTCTCCGCCGCGTGGCGAGCATCAGATCACGCTGCAGGGTCGTCTCGCGCGCGCCTACGGCTACGGAAGTCTCGCCGGCCCAGCGCTGTTCGCTGGTTCGATCGAGCAGGCGCAGGGAATGCTCGATCTGGCGATCGCGGTGTGCCGCGATCCCGATCCAGGCCCTGCGCGTGAGGCACTCGACGCGATCGGCGCGGCCCTGATGGCGGCGCGAGCCCTGCTCGACAGCGACGACGGCCTGCGAGCGGCGCTCGATCTTCTCTTCAGAGCCATGGCGCGTGCGGCTACCGAGCTGCCCACGGGCGCACCAACCACAGCGCAGACCACTCCCCTTGCTCGCGACGCGCTCGCTCGCTCAGGCCAAGGCGTCTAGCGAAGACCTCCGCCACCTCGTCGGCCTGCTCGCGCAGCAGCCCACTCGCGATCAGATCGAGGCGCCCAGACGGAGCGGAAACATCAGACCGCGCCATCTTCTCCGCCAAGTCGATCAACAACGGCCTCAGCAGATTGGCCAGCACCACCTGGCCTGTCTCATGCCCATCGATATCGCTGTTGACTGGCGAGCCGGGCACCGCGGGCACGCCATCCATATCCCCATCACCGGCAAGCCACGGCAGCGACTCACGGCGCAGGTCAAAACAACGGGCCTCCAAATCCACGTCGTTGACAGCCGCGTTGGCGACGATCGCGCAAACGCTCTCGCGATCATTGTCGAGCGCCAACACCCGGCGGTAACCGAGCTTGAGGGCCGCAATCGCAAGCACACCCGAGCCGGAGCCTACGTCGAGCACGGGAGCACGAACGCCCTCGTCGGCGGCGAGCTCCAGCAGCAGCTCCAGGCACAGGCGGGTAGTCGCGTGCGCGCCGGTGCCAAAGGCCTGGGCAGGATCGATCACGATCTCCAGCGCATCGGCGCGATCGCTCGGCGCCTCCCAGGGAGGCCTTACGAAAAGGCACTGCCCCTGATGCGCACGGGGGTAGGCCCCTGCCACCGAAGCATCCACATCCACTCGCCCCTGCCGTGCGTGCGGGCCCGTCGCGGAAGCATCTTCGTCTGCGTGCCCCCTACGCGCGGACGCTTCATTCTGCGAACGCGCCTCGATCAGCACAGGTTGATGAAACTTCTTCCAGCGCTCAGACCAGTCGTCGGCAACTTCGCTGGTCGAGATATCGACCAAGGCACCACCCGCGGCGGCCTGCACATCCGGCAACAGCGGCAGCTCGCCTGGAGCGCCATAGACAACGTATTCGACCACGCCCTCTCCCCCGTCGCCGATGGGTAGCTCGATCTCCTCGACGCCACTGGGCGCAAGCTCGAGCAGATCGGCAAGCACGAGCTCGGCGTCGCTACGCCGAACCCGCAGCGCCAGCCGGATCACGTGCCCGGCCCACGATGCCGAGAGTCGCTCACGCCGCCTGGTGACGCAGCACGCGACGCAACTTCCCGAGCATCGACTCCTCTGAGCGCATGTTCTCCTCTGTGAGAGTGTCGCTCAACTGCCCGAGCAGCTCGCGCTGAGCATCGCTGAGACGGCGGGGAATCACGACATTGACGACGACCTGCAGGTTGCCACGACGTCCACCGCGCAAGGACGGCATCCCCTGACCGCGTACCGAGAGAATCTCACCGGGTTGAGTGCCGGCGACCACCTCGACCGGCACCGCACCATCGAGCGTCGGCACCTCGAGCGTTGCACCGAGCGCGGCCAGTGGAGCAGCGACGTCGAGTGCCGTGATGAGATCGTCGCCTTCGCGAACGAAGCGCTCGTCGGGACGAACGCGCACCAGCACGTACAGGTCGCCGGCGGGAGCGCCGCGCTCGCCGGCATGCCCACGCCCACTGACACGGATCCGCTGGCCGTCGGCGATACCGGCAGGCACGGTGACCTGCTCGCTGCGCTTGACTGCCAGCTGCCCACGACCGCGGCATGTGCCACAAGGCGTGGTTGGCACGCGTCCGTCGCCATGGCAGACATCGCACAAGCTGGTGCGCATCATCTGACCGAACGGGGTACGCACAACGCTCTGCACCTGGCCGGCCCCCTCGCAGCGGGAGCAACGCTCGATCGGGGTGCCAGGCTCGGCGCCGTTGCCGTGGCAGTGCTCGCAGCGATCGATCGCCTCGTAGGAGACGTCGAGCTTGGCGGCCACCGATGCTTCGAGGAGGGTCATCTCCACAGCCAAGGCGATATCGCCGCCGAGGGCGGGTCCTGCGCTCGCACCTCCGCCACCGAAAAAAGCGTTGAACAGGTCGCTGATGGAGCCGACGGACTCGAAGTTGGGGGCATACCCACGCGAGCGCAAGCCCTCGTGTCCGTAACGGTCATATGTAGCGCGGCGCTCCGGATCCGAGAGGATCTCGTTTGCCTCTGCGGCCTCCCGGAACTTCTCTTCGGCACGAGGATCATGGGCATTGACATCCGGGTGAAGTTCACGGGCGAGCTTGCGAAACGCCTTCTTGACATCCTGCTCGCCGGCGTCGCGCGATACGCCGAGCACGTCGTAAGGGTCGCGAGGTGTGGTTGCGCTCATCGGTTGGTCTTCTCGTTCATCAACGCTCAGCGTAGGCGTCTTCGACGAAACGCGAAAGCTCGTGGGCGGCCTCGCGTACTGTGGCGATCGCGCCGGCGTAATCCATGTGGACCGGCCCGATCACCGACACGGCCCCCAGCTTGCGACGCGCTATGCCATAGCCGGCCGCGACAAGCGCCAGCGAGCGCATCGCAGGAATCTCGTTCTCGCGCCCGATACGAACGTAGACGTCGGACTCGCCAAGCGCGGCGCGCAGCACGCGCAGAAGGGCAGCGCGTCGCTCGAGCAT
>DATHNH010000098.1:0-4190 GCA_035486255.1 Solirubrobacteraceae bacterium
CCTCGACCGCGTCGATCTGCTGTGTCGAGAGCTCGGCGTTGAGAAGCGCACGACGAATCACCCGCTGTTGGGAGGGGCCGTTTGGCGCGGTCAGGCCGTTACTCGCTCCATCCTGGTTGATAGCGCTGCCGCGCACCACCGCCAGTACGCGACGGCCGAGTCGCCGAGCGTCGGACAGACGCTCAAGCAACACCACTCCGACACCCTCACCCCAACCGGTTCCGTCGGCTGAGTCGGAAAAGGACTTGCAGCGGCCGTCCGGAGCGAGCCCTCCTTGACGGGACAGCTCCTCGAATGTCGCCACGGTGGGCATGATGTTCACTCCGCCAACAAGGGCAAGCGAGCTCTCTCCCGAGCGCAGGGACGCACATGCCATGTGCAACGCCACGAGCGACGAGGAGCACGCCGTGTCGATGGTCAGGGCCGGCCCCTCGAACCCGAAGGTGTAGGAGATGCGACCTGACATCACGCTGCTCAAAGTGCCGCTCCCGTGGTAGCCGGCGACCTTCTCGGCCGTGGATTGCGACAGGTGCAGTCCGTAGCCATTGGTTGCCCCTCCGACGAATACGCCTGTCTGGCTGCCCTCGAGCGAGCCCGGCTCTATACCGGCCGCCTCGATCGCCTCCCACGACGCTTCAAGCAGCAGTCGCTGTTGGGGATCCATCGCCAAGGCCTCCCTCGGGCTGATGGAGAAGAAGTCTGCGTCAAATTCAGCAGCGTCATATATGAAGCCTCCATCGCGGATGTAGCTGCTGTCCGATTGATCTGAATCGGGCTCATTAACCACACCTTTCAGATCCCAGCCACGATCCGTCGGGGGACGTGAGATGACGTCGCGCCCTTCCCTCACGAGCTCCCACAGCTGCCCCGGTGAGCCCACCCCCCCTGGGTAGCGGCAACCCATGCCGACGATCGCCACAGGCTCGTTGCTCTGTCGCTCGACTTCACGCAGACGCAGGCGCGCGTCATGCAGATCGACCGTTACCCGCTTCAGATACTCGCGCAGCTTGTCGTCGTCGCTCATCGAGCAGCTCCAATATTCGTAATACGGATGACCGTCTCCCCGAGGTTGGTCACAGCGAGGTTGGTCACAGCGACCCAAGCTCTCGATCGATGAAGTCGAACATCTCCTCGTCGGAGGCCGTCTTCACACGCTCGCCGACAGTGACCCGATCACGCCCGTCCCGCGGCGCCTGTTCCAAGCTCCCGTCCTCGAGAGCCGCCATGAATGTGCGCACCCGCGCCATCGCGCTCCTACGCTCGGCACCGTCCTCCAACGATCCAAGAGCAACTTCCAAACCGTTCAGTCCAGCCTCCAAAGAGGCCTTGCCCAAATCCCCCGCTCCGGCGATCTCGCTCAACAGATATTCGGCCACCACGGTCGGGTTTGGATAGTCGAAGACGACCGTAGCCGGCAGCTGAAGCCCGGTCGCGGAGTCGAGTCTGTTGCGGAGTTCGACTGCCATCAGGGAATCAAAGCCGAGCTCCTTGAACGCACGCTTGGGATCGACGCCTTCAGGCGAGGCGTACCCCAGTACGCGTGCCACCTCCGAGCGCACGATCTCGAGCAGCATCTGCCGGCGCTCCTCCGCGGGCGCATCTCGCAAGCGCTGTGCCAGCCCACCTGTTTCCTCGCTACCACCTCTCCCCTGAAGCGCCGCCTTCACCTCGGGCAGGTCTTCGATCAGCGGCCGCGAGTGAGTGGAGGCGAATACCGGTGCATAGGTATCCCAGCGGATATCGGCCACCGCCACCGATGCCTCGCCAAGCAGCAGCGCCTGCTCGAGCGCCTCGAGCGCCGCTGCCGGCGCCATCGGATCGAGTCCGTGCTTACGCAGGGTCGCGCCGGCCTGCTGCTGCTCCACCATCCCCTCGCCGTCCCATGGACCCCACGCAACCGACGTGGCGGCCAGTCCCCGTTCGTGGCGTCGAGCGGCGAGGGCATCGAGGTACGCATTCGCCGCGGCGTAGGCTGCCTGCGATCCCGAGCCGACCGTCCCGGCTATGGAGGAGAACAGGACGAATGCCGAGAGATCCAGATCCTCGGTGAGCGCGTCCAGGCACCGCGCGCCTCCTACCTTGGCGGCCAGAGCCTGCTCGAGCTCGCTCACCGTCAGCGAATCGAATGCACAATGGTGGCCGGCTCCCGCTGCGTGTACCACCGCGCGAAGAGCTTGCCGGTCCTCGAGCGAGTCGATCAGCTCCGCGAGCTGCTCCCGATCTGCCACGTCGCAGGCGGCGATGGTTACCTGCGCGCCGAGACCCTCGAGCTCGGCCTGCAACCCGGCCGCGCCTGGATCATCGCTCCCCCGTCGGCTTACCAGCAACAAATGCTCGGCCCCACTTCGAGCCAGCCAGCGAGCGACGTGCCTGCCGAGTCCGCCGGTGCCGCCGGTGACCAGGACCGTGCCCCTGGGCGCAGTCCATAGCCCGGCGGGAGCTTCGCCACCAGGCGCCCTCACCAGGCGTCGTGCGAACACACCGGCGCCGCGAATCGCCAACTGATCCTCTCCGTCGGAGTCGACGAGGATTCCTGCGAGCAGCGATCCGACTCGATCGTCGAGATCCTCGGGTAGGTCCACGAGGCCCCCCCAGCGTTGTGGATGCTCGAGCCCGAAGGTCATGCCCAATCCCCAGGTCTGGGCCTGTGTCGGAGCGCCAATTGGATCGGTGGGCGCAACCGACACCGCTGCTCGTGTCACCAGCCAGAGCGGAGCCCGAACGCCGGCATCCCCCAACGCCTGCGCGAGCGCGACCGTACCGATCAGATCCTCCGAGACGGCGTCACTGGCATCCTCGCTCTCCTCCCTGAGAGCCGGCAGCGAGATCACCCCCGCAACCTCGATTTGCTCAGCCAGCCCGTCGATCGTCTCGCGCACGAGCCGGGTGAGATGCTCGCGTCGATCGGCCGCCGCATCGCAGTGGACCGCCACAATCTGCAGACCGCGCCGCTCCAGGGCATCGATCAACGCGGCGATCCAACTGTCTCGACGAAGCACACCCGGGAGGACGAGCAGCCAGACCCCAGACGATGCCTGCGCCGAGCCGGCGACGATCGGCTTCCATTGCACGCCGTAGCGCCAACCATCCAAGGCGGAGAGCCCGTGGGCGGAGCCCTCCGACATCGGAGGGCGCTCGAGCCAGTAGCGCTGACGCTGAAACGGGTAGGTGGGAAGCCTCACGCATTCGGCGCTGGATTCACCCAGCATCGCTGTCCAGTCGACCGGCATTCCATGGGTCCACAGGTCCGCCAGGGCGCCGATCACCGAACGCATCTCCGGCTGTCCCGCCTTCAAGGCGGCGGCAACGGTTGGGGGATCGCCATCGCCGGCCAGCCGCGTATCGCGCAAGCACTCGCCCGCCATCGCGGCGAGCACTCCGTCCGGGCCAACCTCCAGGAAGTTTCTCACACCCTGCGCGAGCAGCCAGCTAAACCCAGCAGCGAAGCGCACGGTCTCGCGTACCTGTCTTACCCAATACTCCGGCGTGCAGATCTCCTCATCCGCCGCCTCGCCGGTAATGTTCGACACTATTGGAATCTTTGGCGTGGAAAACGAGATCTCGCTTGCCAATTCGGCAAAACTCTCGAGCATCGCGTCCATTCGCGGCGAGTGAAAAGCGTGGCTGACACGCAGTCGCTTGACCTTGCGTCCGCGCTCCCGCCACAGGTCGACCAATCGCGATAGCGCGTCCTCGTCGCCTGAGACGACCACCGCGGAGGGGCCGTTGACGGCCGCCAGCGCGACCTGATCCTCACATCCGACCAACGCCTCGAGCGCCTCCGCCTCAGAGGCCTGCAACGCGACCATTGCGCCTCCGCCGGGCAGCTCGCCCATCAGTCGGCCTCTGCCGGCCACCAGCTTGCAGGCGTCTCGAAGCGAGAACACGCCGGCGATGAATGCCGCTGTCAGCTCTCCAATCGAGTGACCTATGACGTAGTCCGGCCGGACTCCCCAGCCGTCGAGCATGCGAGACAAGGAAGCCTCGACCGCAAATAGCGCCGCCTGGGTGAACATCGTCTCGTCGAGCCGAGACGCAGCGGGTAAGCCATCCTCGGCGAACAGCACCTCGAGCACCGAGCAACCCAGGTGGACGTCGAGCTCAGAGCAGATCTCGTCCATCGCGTTCCTAAATGGCGGGAGGGCGTGATACAGCTCACGAGTCATGCCGGCGTACTGAGCTCCCTGCCC
>DATHNH010000099.1:0-2153 GCA_035486255.1 Solirubrobacteraceae bacterium
ATCGGCCGCCCAATAGCCCTTCTCTTTCCGCCCGAGCGATTGCACGAAGAGGACATGATTTTGAACCGTATTCGGCGGGGCGAGCGGGTTGACCACTTCGAGACGGTGCGGCGATGCAAGGACGGGCGCGAGATCGACGTCTCGGTGACGATCTCGCCGGTCCGCGACGCCACGGGACGGATCGTCGGCGCCTCGAAGATCGCCCGCGACATCACCGAGAAGAAGCGCGCCGAGGCGGCATTGCGTGATCTCCAGGAGAACCTGGAGCGGCGCGTCGCCGAGCGCACACGCGAGTTGGCCGAGGCGATCGAGCGCGAGCGCTCCCAGGCGAAGGAGCGTGAACACGCCGAGGCAGCATTTCGCCAAGCGCAGAAATTGGAAGTGGTTGGGCAGCTTGCTTCCGGCGTAGCGCACGACTTCAACAACTTGCTGACGTCCATTCTCGGCAACCTCGAACTCCTCGATATGCGCCTGGCCGACGAGCGCCTCCGAAAGCTGGCGCAGGCGGCGATGCGGTCGGCGCGGCGTGGCGCGAAGCTCAACGAACAGATGCTGGCGTTCTCGCGCAAGCAGCACCTGACGCCGACATCGGTCGATCTCAATGCCCTGGTGATGGGGATCGAGGACATGCTGCGCCGCACGCTCGGCGGCACCGTCGAGGTGACCACCGTACTCGCGCCCGATCTCTGGCCCGCGCTGGTCGATCCGCACCAGCTCGAACTCGTCATCCTCAATCTCGCGATCAACGCCCGCGACGCGATGCCGCTCGGCGGACGGGTGCTGATCGAGACCCGGAGCATGAAAGCGAGCAAGCTCGACAAATCCGCCGATCTGGCGCCGGGCGACTACGTACTCGTCTCGGTCGCGGACACCGGCGAGGGCATGAGCGAGGAAGTGCTGGCGCACGCTTGCGAGCCCTTCTACACCACCAAGGAGCCGGGCAAGGGCAGCGGCTTGGGGCTCGCGCAAGTTTACGGCCTGGCGCGGCAATCCGGCGGCGGGCTGCGGATCAAGAGCTCGGTCGGCCAGGGCACGACCGTCGAGGTGTATCTGCCACGCAGCTTCGTGCAGGGGGAGGCGGGGATTGAATGGTGGGACAACGAACGTCCGCGAGCTCTTGGCAATCGGGCCACCGTGCTCGTCGTCGATGATCAGGAGGATGTGCGCGAGGTCACCGTTGCTCATCTCGAAGCGCTCGGGTACCAAGTCATTCAGGCCGCCAGCGGTCGGACCGCGCTCGACCTGCTGGGCGGCACCTGCCCTGGTGTCGAGCTGGTGATGGCGGACTACGCCATGCCTGGGATGTCCGGGATCGAGTTGGCCGGGGCAGTGCGCGCCACGTTTCCCGATCTGCCGGTCATCATTGTCACAGGCTACGTGGATACCACCGGCTTCGACGGTCGGCTCGAAAACGCCGTGTTGCTCAAGAAGCCGTACCGGATGAGTGAGCTCGGGGCTACGGTCGAATACGCGTTGCAGCGCGGAGGCGGTCGTAGGAAGCCATCGAGCGTCGTCCGGCTACGGCTTGTGGAAACGGAGCCACGGCCGAACCAGTGAGGCACCGCCAGACGAAAGGGGCGGCTACAGATATGTTCGACCTACAGCCACCGCGTCACATCTCGACTCTACGCTCTGCAGCCGATGGCTGACGACGCGGCGTATGGGAGAAGATGCCCCTATTCAGACCTTCGCACCGATGGCTTCGCGCGCTCAGTGGGTGGAAAGAAGGCCGTCTTGACGCTTCGGTCACTCGAGCGAGGAACGTACAGTGGGCGTTAGCAGGGCCATAAGTTCAGTAATATCGTCGAGGGCGTCGAGGTTGAGGGCGGCCTTCTCGATCGCGGCTTGGCGGTCTGTGGAGATTAGGGAACGGGTCAGGCTGCGGTACTTGACGACGATGTCAGAGTTAGTGAGCACCCTGTCGCCGGTGCCGCGCGGATGAGCGACGACTTGGTCGCGGGTGCTTCCGTCCTTTAGCGTCAGATGCACCCGAGTTGTCAGCCTCTCGTCTGCCGGGAGCTGGTCGTAGGTCTGTTCGTGGTGGGTCGTCGTGCGGTCGATGAGGTTCCATACGTCGTCGCTGTTGATCCTCTTGTCGGAGAACTGGTCGATCAGCACTTCGCCGTCGAGCAGCGCTACGGCAACGGCGTACG
>DATHNH010000100.1:0-15617 GCA_035486255.1 Solirubrobacteraceae bacterium
ACCGCGCACGCTTCGACTCGGAGGGCGACTAGGCGGGGCCCTCCACCCGCAAGGCTCAGCGCCTTGCGATTCGACCGCTCGTTATCGCCAAGATGCTCCGACGGAAATCAGGCGATGACGGGTGGCCCTTCATCGCTGTCGTTTGGCATCGCGTGATGTCGTTTAGCCCCTGATAGCAGCCTCGAATGCGTCGTTTGGGAGTTGCCCAACCATGCCGCCGTCACCGGCGATATACGGCCTACGGCCCGGAAAGACGGCCAAACGACAATGGCTGCGCTGTCGTTGAGGGCGGTGATCCACCGTGCGCGGCTCGGCGGTGTCGTTAGGGGCTTGACCAGCGGACCCGTTGCGTCCTACGCTCGGACCATCTCTTTGTAATTACTCGTTGCAGTACGGTCGCCCACCGTCTGGGCCATAGATTCTCCCGACACGAACCGCCTCGCGCTACGGCCTGAGATCGTTCTTGCCGGCTGCGTTGGACAGCTAGCTCGCTTTCGTCCCACGCACCCCACTCCGCCGCCGCGAATCCAGATCGAGGTCATCTGTCTCGACCGTCTCGCCCGGCGCAGCTCTCTGCTTCAGATCGGTTCCGTGCTCGATTGCACGACCAAGAACCCTGACGAAAGGAATCCCATGACCGATACACCTATGCTCGTCGCCGAGGTCGTCGCGAGCCGCATCCCGACAGTCGTCCGCGTCAGCAACCCACAAGAGTTCGCAGTCGAACTCCGTCGCGACAGGCCACACGTCCATCGCGGTCTTGTTCGCCTGACCCACGACCATTGCTGCACTCCCGGGCTGGCTGTCATAGCCACCTACCTCGTTGATACAGGCGGAGGGCTGTGGCAGCTGATCGAGCTGCACCATCCCTGCGGCTGGTCGGCTTGGGCAGCAATGCTGCGGTCGACGAGGCTGCTGAGCGCACGTACGCCAGCGTCGAGCAAGCGATCGCTGATGTCGGCCTCGAATGCCGCCCGGGACGGCTCGTCGCTTCGCACGCCGAAAGGTGCGCTCCGGCTCTGGGAGCCAAAGAAGGCCCGCGGAGCGACATCGCCGAGCGCTGATCTCCGAGCTCGATGGCGTAGTAGTGATGACCGACGGCGACAACTGGTGCGTCGTCGAGCAGACGAGGATTGTGAGGATGAGCCACGAGCAGCACGCGGAGCTGGAGTCTGGCTCGGAGATAGATCAGGTTGGTGAGCTTGAGCTAGTAGCTGAGTTCCGGACTGCAAGCTGACCAAGCGGCGCGCTGGGGTCGCGCAATCGCCCAGGCACCCGCAGTTGACCAAGCGCCGGTCGAGGCACCAAGAGCTGTTTGTCCTCCTATTCGCTTGGCCGCTACCACAGGTCCAAGCACGCGACGCAGACGACCCAAGATGCCGGGGTCTTCCCAGCGCGACTGCGTAGCGGAATGCCGTCAAGCCGGCTAGCGGGGCTTGGGCCCGCTGGCCTCGCTTCGTGCCGTCGTCGACCGACGGCTTGCCCGAAGCCGCTCACGAGCTGTCTATCGGCAGCCCCTAGCCGGCGCATCCATCGTCGACCCCGTTTTCGCCTCCGGGCGGGCGGGTCAAACCCGCGCGCGCCGACCCGGCCGCGCGGCAAACCCACAGCAGAAAGGCAGATGAACCAAATGACTCAGCAGATGCAGCGACTCATTGCACGTGTTGACGGATTGCCGCCCAGGATTCCACCGGCTTTGTTGGTCGACGCGCTCCCGCCGAAACACGCGCCGGGCTCACAAAGCCCCACACCGACCAGGAAGCGTCCTCGCCGTCGCACGCGCTGTCTGCGAGCGGACTGGATGAGTGGGCGGGTCCCATCCGAGATCGAGCGGCGCGCACTCACAGAGCTCACGGACATCGGACTCGACCTGGCAGCCGAGGGCCTGATGTGACTGGCCCGAGCGCCGCTACGACATCGACAGAAAGGATGGAAATGAACCAGAGCCAATCAGAACCAGCAAAGCAGACGGCCAAGGCTCTCGGCGTGTTGATTGTCTTGGGCATAGCCTCACGCTGGGCGCCAAATCTCTCGGCGCTCTTGGTGATCGTCGTGATGCTGCAGTACGCGGGATATGCCTGGCGAGCGCTCGCCAACCTGCCCACTGGACAGGTGGCGGAGCTGCTGGCCGTCGTGGGCTTCGCGCTGGGCGTCGGCTTCCTGGCGGAGTTGGGAGTCGCCCCGCTGATTCTCACCGGTGCGGTCTTGCTCGTCGTCGTCCCGCTGTGGCGCGTCGCCCGCAACGAGTCGGAACCAGGAACCGGGGACCCGTCATGAAGGTCAAGGAGCTGTCGGCCGAGACGTGCCCCAACGGCAGAAGGATTCGCGTGACGAGAGTTGCGCCGTCCAAGGCAGAGGCGCTCGGCTACGTCGACGACACAGCTCGACTCACCGGCGCTACAGGAGTGGTCAGGTCGCTGTCTAACGCAGGGCAGTTCGCACAGCTAGACGTCGACTGGGATGACCAGACGATCGGACTGATGCTGGCCGCCGAGGACGAGGTCGAGCTGCTCTAGCCCGCCGAGCCACTCGCTGCCCCGAGCAGCGAGACCCGACGCACCGCAGGTGAGATGAACGAGAGAGCCTGCGGTGCGATCGCGGGCTCTGTCGTGCATCAGCCTTGATGCAACGGCAGCCGAGACCGTCTCTCGGCAAACGCAGTACCGCAACACGCCGCGAGTTGCGCTCGCCGCATAACCCGGCGAGTCACCCGAGGCCTGTAGGCGCTGGCCATAGCCCAGCCCGTAGGTGCCTCCAGCAGGAACACCGCCTGCCAGCACGGCAGGCGATCGACGCGCGCCGTCCGCTATCGACGGCAATCACACCAACCAAGGAGGAATCGACTCATGCATGCCAAAGCGCACACCCTCATCAGAGAAGCAATGGAGATGCGGGCCGCCACCGTCGAGGTCGACGTTCGCACAGGCCTGCCGGCATTCTGCATCGTCGGGCACGCCGACCGTGGCGAGCGGGAGGTCCGTGAGCGCGTTCGCGCAGCGATCGTCAACAGCGGCTTCGAGTTCCCCGCCAGGCGGATCACGATCGACATCGCGCCCGCCGACATCCGCCGCCTTGGACCGGAAGTAGACCTTGCACTTGCGTGCGCACTGCTCGCTGCCAGCCGCCAGGTGCCGGCGGAGATCCTGGAAAGCCAGGCGCTGTTCGGCGAGCTTCGACTCGATGGCGAGGTGCGCTCCTGCAACGGTGCGCTTGCCGCTGCCCAGACCGCCCGTGACGCGGGACTGCACGGGCTGATGCTCGCGCCAGGGCGGACACGCGAGGCGGCGCTGGTGGAGGACCTGGAGATCGTCGTGGCTGAGCGCCTGGCGAGCGCGGCGCGTGTGCTCGGCGGCGGCGCCGGCGACCCGCTGCCGCGGCGCACAGAAGCACACGACGGTCAGTGGTGGCCGGTGGGAACTTCGGGCCCTGATCTGGGCGACATCCGCGGTCAGCGCGGCGGGATCGAGGCACTGATGCTCGCGGCCGCCGGCGGCCACAACCTGCTGCTGATCGGCCCTCCCGGCAGCGGCAAGACGGTGTTGGCGAGGCGGCTGCCCTCGATCCTGCCGCTGCTCAGCCGGTCAGAAGCGGTCGAGGTGACCCGCCTCTACAGCCTGGCCGGGATCCTGCGGGAGGGCGAGGAACTCCTAGGCGATCGCCCGTTCCGTGCCCCACACCACTCGATCACGACCGCTGGCCTGCTCGGCGGCGGCCGTCCAGGCTCGGTCGGCGAGGTAGTCCTTGCCGATCGCGGTGTGCTCTTCCTCGACGAACTCTCCGAGTTCGACCGCGTCGCCCTGGAGGCCCTGCGGCAGCCAGTCAAGGACGGCCGCGTAACGATCCTCAGAGCTGGGCACCGCGCTGAGCATGCGACGCGGTTCATTCTCGTTGCCGCGACCGATCCATGCCCATGCGGCCCCCGCGGCCAGTGCAGCTGCAGCGAGGAGGATCTCGCACGTTTCCGTCGGCGACTCAGCGGTCATGTGCTGGGGCATTTCGACATGATCGCCCACCTGCTCAAGCCCGAGCCGGGGATGCTGGTTCAGGGGCCACTGATGACCTCGGCCCAGGCCCGCGAGCGGGTTGTCTTGGCGCGCGATCGCCAGCAGGCCCGCCTGCGCGATGAGGGCATCAGTGTCAACGCCGAGATGGACGCTGCGATCCTACGCCGTCATGTCACACTGAGCGAGGAGAGCGAGCGGCTGCTGGGTGAGGCCCAACAGCGCGGGACCGTGAACGCGGCTGGCGTGCACCGCGTGCTGTGCGTGGCGCGCACGGCAGCAGACCTCGGCGGCAGCGACGACGTTCGCGTCGAAGACGTCTCGCTCGCCCTGTCATTGCGCGGAGACGTATGACGACGGTGTGCCCGAGCAGCCCGGCCGACTGACAGTAGGCCAATGGGGCCAAAGCGGGGGTTGAGTTTCGCGGCCCGGGCAGACATCGTTAGGCCCCTGAGGCTTTTACATGGGCTGGTCGCTGTCGCCGCTTCGTCACACCAGGACCCCCAAGCCATGCGCTGTCGGTCGCTCGGCCGCTCTGATCGTTTAGGCAGTCGGGAGTCCACAGGCAGCTTCGTCCGAGCGGCGCCGCGGGCGTGCGCGCTGCCTAAGCGAAAGCGGTTGAAGACCACAGGCGCGCCTGATCGTCAGCGGCGCTGGTGCGCGCAGCTCATGGGCCAGCCAGCTCGGCGCGGCACCCTTTTGGGCCAGCGCGCGCCGACGGCAACTCAAACCATCAAACAGATGAGAAGGAGACGACGATGACGGGTAGAAGTGGTGCGAGCCGGATCGCGCGCGCGGTGGCTGCTGCGCTCTGGCCAGACGTACAAAGCCAGCGAAAGCTTTGCCGCGGGGCGTTTGCGTTCAGTTGCGCCGGCCACGGCGGCATTGTCGCGCTGCTCGATGAGATGAGTCTTGCCGAGGGTGCGGTGCGAGCAGCGCGCGAGTGCGGGCTGATTGCGCTTGCTGCGCGCGTCGATCATGGGCGTTCGTGTCGCACGTATTGCACGGCGGCGGGGTATGACCGTCGCGAGCTGGATAGGCTCGCGCAGTCGTACCCTGATGCCGTCGAGTTGCGCGAGGTCTGGATCGGTGAGGAGGACTGCGATTGGGCAACCCTGGCGCTCGTGTCCGCCGCAGTCCGGGAAGGAATGTCCCGGTCAGGCTATGCCACGTCGGAGGTGACGCAGGAGGCGGCATATCAAACTGTCCAGAGCTGGAATGAGCAGTTCTTGGCCGCGCTCTACCCCGACTATGAGCCGCTGCCGGATGGTCAGATTGCGGCGGCGGCACGCCGCCGCTCGATCCTTGATGGCGGCGGGTTGTTCGCGAGGGCCGCTTGGGGCGACTGGGCCGATGGCGTGCCCAAGGGACGCGTGCGTGTGCTCTTCGAGGGCAAAGACGGCGTCAAGCGGTACTACCTGATGAATAACGAGACCTACGACGCACGCGATGCCTTCCCGTTCCCGCTTGAGGCTACGTTGGAAGAATTCTCGGCGGTGGGCGAGGTCGCCGAGGCGCACGGGGACACTCTCTAATCCGAGGATGTGGCGCTCGTGTGAGGCCGACGCCGCTGGGCGAAAGCGAGGCTTGAAGAAGACGCGTCCGGCCGGCTTTTGAGCGGGGTTGCGCGGCCTGGTCCGCTGCGGTCTCGCAATATCGCGCTCGCCTCTCGCCGAGATCGCCCGCCAGCCAGGTTGGAAGACACGCGTATCCAGTGCGCCTGACGCGGAGCCTCTCCACGGGGGCTGGGACAAGCCGACACAGAACGATGAAAGGAGATTCCGATGAACTGTAGGGAGCTCACCGAGGCTACGCTAAGTGCGATCGAGGATGAGCGTCTGGCGGACGCTGATGCCCTCCTCGCGGACGCGATGCAGCAGCCCAACCGCAGCTCTGATCTGTTGGAGCTCGCTGACACAGCGCTCGGTAACGGCCTTCTCGAAGTAGCCGAAGGTCACCTGCGCCAAGCGCTGCGCGAAGACAACTTGCAGGCATGATGCCGCTGGGTAGGCGCAAGGATGGCACCACGACCGGGCCGTCACGCGAGCAACGCGCGGCGAAGTCACGCGAGGTTGGTTCGCGTCCGCTTCGGCGGGTCGTCGTCGCCGGTGTTGGGTGGGGCGTCGAGGCGGGACGGTCAGAGCATGCGGATGTGGACGTGCTGGAGTGCGGTCACGTCCTTTCCGGCGCGAAGGATCTCATCGGGCGGCGGTGGCCCGCGCGACGTCGCTGCTTGAAGTGCGCGAGCGGCCAGGCCCCCGATCTCACTCCCGAGCAGCTCGCCGCGCTAGCGCGCGAAGCCTGATTGGGCCAAAGCGGGGTTTGACCCGCTGCCGCATCTAGGCCGCGCGTCCGGGCTTGATTTTGCCGCCGAGTGCGGAGCGAAAGCCCAACAACCGCGCCCCCGCCGACAGCGAGAGCACTACTAGATTGACCGCCTCGCAAACTCGGCGAGTCGACAGAGTGAGACCGCCACCGAGCGGACCAACGACAGCGGGCCCAACGTCGCCTGGCCTGCGTAGCGGAACACCGAAACCACAACGTGCCTGGACCGGCGGGCGGAAGGGAGCATCCGATGAAGGTTTACATCAAGAATGTCGAGCCGGCCTGGGTTCACTAATGGGGCAGGGCGCCCCGACGACGCTAACTAGTCGCTCCCAGCGAGGCGCCCTTTGGGCCAAAGCGGGGCTTGAGCATGATTAGTCGGAGGGGTGCCGCGAGACGATCCAGCCCAGGATACGGCCTGGCCTAGCCGAACCGGCAGATCACCAACCGCGGCGCCCACGGACGTGAGGTTACTGCGCGTCGACACAAAGCGGTGACAGTCGCGCGCCTTGCTGACACCAGGGTGACCTTCGTCGAGCAGACGGAGCCACAGGCGGCACGGGTGCTCGAAGTCAGCAGCGGGCGTTGTGCCTGACGGTAGTCGATTGGGCCAAAGCGTAAGTTGAGCTAGCCCCGCATCGCTCACCTGTTCGCAGAAGACGCAGTCGACGGCTCTGCACCTCGCGCGATTCGCCACGGGCCGAGGGTCGCGAGGCTTCGGCGCCGAAAGGGGCCGTTCTCGCCGTCAACCACGAACGTGAGCCCACCTTCGTCGACGCCGATCTCTGCGGCGTGGGCGAGGCGTTGAAGTCGCGGCGCGGGACCTCCGGCTGATCTCGGAGATCCCGCGTCCGAGCGTGCGCTTGGGGCCTGCTCGGCGGGTTCGCCCTCGACGCTTGCCGGATGTTGGATGGAGGCGCTTCGAGTTGGAGGCACTCGTGGCGCCCTGAAGGGCAGCGGCAACGACGCACGGTGATGGGTGGCCAGGAGGGCGCGTCCGACGGGCACTACCTCGCGCCGCAGGGGCAGCAGTCGCTTCCTCGGGTGGTGGGTCAGAGGGCTCGCGAGCGCGCGCGTGGCCGGCCGTTACCGCCGGAACGTATCTATTCGAAAGGAGCACACACACAATGTCAGCAACATCAACAACGGCGCTTCCGCGGACGCGGAACGGCCGGATCATCGGCCAGACCGACGCGATGTTCGACTATTGGGTCGAGCGTCTACGGATGCCGCTTGTGCGGCTTGAGCAGTTGGGGCGACGGTCCGAGCACGCCGAGAAGAACTCGCTCGAGTTCTTGGGTGATGAGCTGCGCCATTACGGCTGGTGGACGCTTGCCCAGGGCATCCGAAACGAGCGTGGGCGGACGAGGCTCGTCGTGGTCAACGGAGACCGGTACCGCGGCGGAGGCGGTTACGGACCGTCGACCGCCTCGCGCACAATGCAGGCCGAAATTGCTGCGCGCGACGCGGGCTTGGATGTGCTCAACGTGCCGTTCTCGGCACTGAGGGCAGCCGGCATCGAGCTTGAATCCATCAAGAGCCTCGAGTCATTGCGTGAGAGCTGGACGCTTAGCCGCGTGAGCCACAACGAGGCGGCGCTCTCACGCGTCTGGGGCCTGCAGTACGAGGACGACGGCTCGCTAACTGTTCGCGACGAGCGCCACCGTGGGGAGGAGAGCGTGCGATGCCCGATCGAGGTCGTCGAGCACGAGACGTGGACGGAGTATCTAGTGCCGCGGTTCCGCCATTGGCTTGGGGAGTCGGTGTTCTCAGCGAACGTCCACGAACACGGCCGGATCAGGCGGGCGAAGTTCCTGTCCGCGTTCGATCATGACGAGCCCGGCCAGTGCTACTTCCTGTGTGAGCTGCCGCGCACGGCGGCGAAGACCATACGCGAGGCGTTCGACGCGCTTGCGCCGGCCGAGGTCAAACGCTCACTCGAGGCCGGCCTCGGCGTTTTGCGACAGGGCGACATCTTCGCCATCCCGACGTTACTGACCACCCGCGAGCTGAAGGCGCGCGCTGCCGAGCAGACGATCACGCGCTACGAGCGGACCGGCAGCGACATGGTCGCGACTCGCCTCTGGAATAGAGGTCGAGGCGAATACGAGCTAGGCCCGGAGGTCGAGCGGGATCGCTGGGAGCACGTGCCCTACGAGGTCAAGTCGCTCACGACGGTCGAGCTGCTCGGTACCAACCACGTCGCCAGTGAGCAGGTCCGAACGACCGATGGGGACACATACGCTCGCGGAATCCTGCGCCACCGTCCGCCCTACCGTGCCCCCGATCATGTGTCCGTAAAGCTCGGGCACGGGAAGACGTGGTATCGCATCCTGAAGAACACCGTCCCCTTCGCGCAGACGACACGGGCGAACACTCGATCGTTCACCGCGCAGCAGTCCGGCCAATCTCGCGCCTGGACACTCGGGGGCGACGTCGACTAACCCCGGCGCCGCCACAACACCGTGGCGAAGCCGCCGCGTCACCAACGCGCAGATGGGCCAAAGCGTATGCTGACTCTGCCCGCTCACGCCTAAGGACGCGAAGCCTCGCGCACGCCTGGCCGCTGACGGCGCGGTGTGCCGTCGTCCCAGCGAGGTTCGCCTCGTGCATTCGTTCGCTACTCGGCGGGCGCGTGTCGCGGTGGCGCGTGCGCTCGCCCTGCCTTGACCCCGTCTGCTGAACAGACTGCTCGGCGCACGCGCCCGGTAGCACGTTAGGGATTGCCGGCGTTTCAGTTGCGGCCGATCCGCACTTCGGGCGTTCGGCCGCGTGTCACTTGCCAACGCCCGCGGGGGGATACCGCCGCGTGGCCACAAAGGAGGATTCAATGAGCAGCGAATCACCACAGTCAAGCCCAGCCATTCAGGCGGTCCTCGGCGACTGGACTCCGTCATACTCGCCGTGGCGCCATGGTGGCTGGTACGTCGACAACGTCGGCTACCCGTCCGGCGCCGTGGGATGCGTCAGTCGCAACTACGCCGACCGCAAGTGGCGAATCGTGTGCGACGAGCGCGGCGGCGACCACACCTACCCGAATCGGGACGCTGCCGCGCGCGCCGAGCATGACATCACGCTTGCGCTGTGCCGTGCTGATCTGACGGACGCTCAGCGCGAGGTGGTCGAGGCGTGGAGGGAGACCGACTACCGGCTCACCTCCGGATCGGCCCGGCTTCACAACGCACTAAATCGGCTCCGGCGTGCCCTGGAGGCGCAGGAGACGCGAACGGAATGGAACTTCTACCTGCCCGACGAGGACCGGAATGCGGGCTGGACGAACCATTGCTACACGCTTCAGTTCGTGTGCAACGGCTTCGGAACCGGACCGGCGACAGCGTGGAAGGAGGCTATTGCGGCGCACCGTGTGCCTGATGGGTACGACCTAGCTGAGCCGCCGACGGTTGCCATCCAGGCCGAGCACGAGCATGAGGTGGACATCCCGCAGTCGTAGACCACGCGGGTCGCGGGTGATGGGCGAAAGCGAGGACTGATCAAGCCAAGATCTGGCCCCGTTCGATATGAAGGGGCGTCGCGGGCGGAGCGGCCGCCAAGAGCGCTGGTCGGGTCAGTTGCGGCGTGTTCCACTCAGTTGGCCCGATTCTCCCGCCCGATTCTCCCGCGCCTGTTGCACCGACAACGAAAGCGCCCTCGCCCCGCATCAACCGCGCAAGGGGGCAGACACTAGGAGGTATCTCTGATGGAGGCCAACACTACCGAGTCGGTCGCGTATGGGCCGTACTCGCTGATCGTCAACCTCCCCGAAGGGGCAAATATGGTCATCCGGCGAGATGACGGGGATCGCAAGCGCACGGTCGCGTTTGTGGACTCGCTCGCCGACTGGGACCGTTTCGTCGCTGCGCTCGAGACTGGAAGCGACGAGGTTGCAGCCGTCCACGCGATCGATGAGCGCTGAGCGATGGCCAACCAGAGAGCCAAAGCACACGCCAAGCATCCCCATTTCTGCTCTTGCGGAAAGGTCGTTCACGGCAACGGAGCGAGGGCGATGCACTTCTACATAGGCGGCGACCGTTGGAAGGGACGCCGGGAGGGACATGTCGAGGTCGGCCGCGAGTGGTTCTTGCGTCGCTTCCCAGACTGGCGCCCCACCGATCCGGGCCAAGAGCGAAGCGTCCACAAGATCAAGGCAGGCCGCTACCGACACACCTCGGGGAAGGTGATCGTTCGGACCGAGTGGCCCTCGGAAGGCCCGCGCGGCGGCTCATACTGCCGGTGGGAGATCGCCACGGAGACGGCCAGCGAGACCGTCATCGACGGCTTGGAGATGTTCCGCACGCTCAAGGACGCAGTGGCCCACCTCGACGGGCAGTCGGGCCAGATGGCGTGACCTAAGCTGGGCCAAAGCGGGGCCTGACTCTCACGGTCGGCTAGCGCCCGAGAGGCGTTGTCGGGAGGGTCGCGTTTGCCGGCGCGCCGGCTGATGAGGGACACAGCCCAGCGCGAGTCCGCACTTACAGGTCTTGGCCGCCCTGGGGGCCCAGGCGCCCCGCTGACGCCTTGAAGAGCACGCCGCTGGGCGACGCCTGCGGCGCAACGAAACCTCGAAAGAGAGAGGAGATCGAATCATGTCCGACCGACCAATTGGCTATTACGTGACGTGCGATGGCGCCGAGTGTGCCGCTTGCTTCCAGCGCGCTGGAGGTCAGGCGCACTGGCTCGCGAACTGCGGTTTTGAGGACTGGACCGAGGCTTGCAATTCTCCGCGACAGCGAGTCGGATTCGCCCACACACTGTCATGACTGCGGCCGGCTGATAGAGCACGGCCTGACCGATACCGGCCTGCGCTACGTGTCTGAGTCGGTGCTACACGGTTTCTGCGAGGGCAAGCAGAACCCCGTGACGGTCCAGTGGGTCAAGGCGTATGGAGAACGCCTCCCGGACGAACTGGACGACGTCGAGTTATCGATCGCGTCCGCGCTCGCGCTCTATACATGGTTGCCAATCGACCGCGCTTGGTTTGCGCGCGACGATCTCCGGAGGCACGCGACGCTCGCGGGATGGACGGAAGACGCATTGCCTCTGGTTCGACCACGAGGTAGTTGCGGACCAGCAGCGCCGCAATTTTGCTGACGGGGGCCAGCGGGATTCACCGAAGGACTTGGGTGAGGCGGGGCCACCGGCGGAGTGAACGAGGAGTTGGGATTGGGGCGCGCCCGCTTGACCCGGTCAACGCGCCGCTAAGCGAAACCGCGGCAGTAAGCCGGGGACGGGCTCGGAAAACCGGCCGCAAAAGATGACCGGGCGCCCGAGCGCGACGGTCGGCGAGCGGTGCTCCCGCTCCGACGTCTGTCAATTACGAACCGATTGGAGCTGACGATGAAGTTTATGAACAGGTGGGAGATCGAGGAGGCTGTGGATTGCTATGCGACGCACCCCTTCCTTGGGCCTGCGACACGCACTCTACAGAGCTTGCGCGACGCCGCCGATGCGAACAGCGATGGCTGGGCCTACTGGCCCAAGCCCGCGCTGGCCGCGCGGCGGCTGATGGAGCTGATCGAGCGTGACGGGACAGCGCGCTATCGCTTCGATCAGGAGCGCAAGGACGTAACCGGGACTGAGCTTCGGAAGGCGTACGCGCCGATCAAGGCCTTCCGCACACGCTCTGGTCTGTCGTTCGAGATCTACGACCCAATTAGCCGGAGAAAGGAGGCCGCTCGATGAGCGCTCTCGATGCAATCGCTGGCATGCTGGTCGGCGAGAGAAAGGATTGGACCCCGAGTCGGCTGATCGCAGTGTTCTGCCAGCCTGGGATGCGTTCGGGGTTCCGCGAGTCAGGTCGCAAAGACGAGACGCGGTCTGACTGGCGGGGTGGGTTCTGTGCGTACCTAGGGACGAACGCGTACGGCGAGGGGATTGACGGGTTCGACGACGGCCATGCGCTCTGGGGCGAGCTCATCGAGTCCGGATGGTCGTTGATTCAAGATCCGGGCGATCGCCAGTTCCCGTACGCCTTCTATATGGAGTGGCGCCCGCGCGAGGATGCGGCACCCGGTACACCCGATGGCGAGTGGTGCATGGTCAACTACTGCGAGGGTGACTTCGGCGTGGAGCTCTATGACGACGAGGCCGCCTACCGCTCCGCCGAGCTGACGGTACGCGCGCTCTGAGCCCAATGTGGGCCAAAGCGTAAGCTCAGGTACCGGCAGCACAGGGCGCCCGGCTCCGCTCCAGGCCTGGCTAAGAGCGCGAGTACGGCGACCGTCGCGCAGCTCCACGACGTCACCCGGCCATACGTCGAGTCGCTGGCTGGGACCGCCTTTCGCGACACTCTCTCGAACCTGCGCAAGTATGAGGCGCTCTGTATGGGCCTGGCTTTCAACACTGACCAACCTGTGATCATCGAGCTCGACCCCTCGACGGGCCGCGATCGCTGCGGCGCCCGTAGCCAGTGAAGAAATCGCCTAGCGAGCGGCCGTCGCGTGTCCGACCGCCGTAAGCGTCCTGGGCGACGCGGCGAGCGCGATGATGGCCGCGAAGGTCGCAGGCATTGGGAGCTATCGCGGGTGGTCGCCGATGCGATCGCGGCATCGCGCGCTGGCGACCAACCGAGTTATCGTCCGAGCGTCGGTCTGGCGGGCACACGTGAGGCGTGGTGGCCCACGTAGGTTTGAATCGTCCGGACGGTTCGTATCATTTGGAACGCACCGACGTCCCCGATCCAACCGAGGAGCTCTAGATGGGCAAGGGCAACGACAATGACCGCTACGTTGTTAAGCGGCCGGAGGGCTGGGCAGTTGTGAAGGAGGACCACGAGCGGGCTAGCGCCGTTACATCGACTCAGCGCGAGGCGATTGATCGGGCCAAGGAGATCACGCACAATCTCGGCGGCGGCGAGGTCCGAGTCCAGAACCGGCACGGCCAGTTCCGCGAAGGCGACAGGCAGAGGTAGTCAGCGCCCTGGTGGGGGCGCGGTGCTGGGCACTGGTGCTTCATCAGAGCGCGACTACCGAAGACCTGCGAGCACTAGCTGGATGGCGTCGTTGACGACGCTCTCGGCGGCATCGATGAGTGGTCCCAGAGGTCTCCATGTGCCGAGCTGCGTCGTGGACCCGGCCCATGCTCGCTCCGTCTGTTCCGCCGGGAGTATCTCGGCGGCAAGCCGGGCGAGCGCGTTGTCTGGCGAACCATCTGCGAGGACCGTCCAAGCCAGGAAGGCACCTTCGTCGCGGTTGGCAATCGCCTTCCACTGAATCCGGCCCATCAGGGCTGAGCAACGTTGGTAGTTTTGGTACAGCTTGTCGTCGAGGTGAGGACGCATGAGTCTCACCTTCTGTTGCAGCCCGTCAATCCGCTGTGCGTGCTGCAGCTCTGTAAGCTCGCCGAGGCTCGCGGCCAACTCCGGCCGCGTGAAGACGTCTGGGTACTCGGGCTCCATGAGGATCTCGTAGAGAAACTCCACTCCTCTAACTACTTGCCCCGGATAAACGGCTGAGTCCGCGAGAACCAAAACGGCCGCGTCGATCGACGCGGCCGTTCCGGGCAAATGGTTTGTTGCTCTTGGTCGAGCGAGTGGATGGTTTCAGCTGCTCCGGATGGCGCGGGTGTCAAGGTTGTAGGTGAGGATTGACCATCCGGTCCAGGTCTGCATCCCGTCGTGGTCCTTCAGGCGGCTCCGACGCAGTCCGTATCCGCGTTTGAGGTGGCTGATCCGCCCTTCGCTGCCGGTCCGGTAGCGGGCGAGGCGCCGCTGGGTTCGTCGGCTGCCGGGCTGTTGTCGGCCGGCGATGAACGTCCGCTCGGGCTCTAAACCCTCGAGCGTCTGGGCGGTCGGGCCGACGTTGAAGCCTCCGTCGAGCGCAACCTCCCGCGGCGTGATCCCCAGCCGCTCCAGCTCGGCGACCGTGTCGGGCAGCAGCGCGTCCTCGGCCGGGTTGCCGATCTGAGTGGTGGCGGGGATGATCAGCCCACGCGCTCCGGTCTTGGTGTTCTCGGTCACTTCGCAGACCTGCGTCACGAACCCGAACTCGTTGGGCTTGCCGAGCTTGCCCTTGCGGATCGGCCGGGCGTCCGGGTCGAAGATCGAAACGACACGGTCGGTGATTCGCTCGCCGCGCATCCTCTTCTGGATCTGCTCGGCGACCCGCTCCCCCCGCACGATGAAGATCTCGAGTCTGTTGATCTGTCGCAGCTTGGCCTTGGCGCCCCGGCCGCGAGCGCGTCGCCGCGCGACCACCACCAGCCGCTTCGCCTCCCGGATCGAGCGCTCCACGAGCTTGCCCGCCTGTGCAGTGAACTCGAGCACCTGCTGCTTGCGTTCCCCCGTCCGGCGTCCCAACGTCCGTGACATCGCACGCACCCGACGGCCGATCGCACGCGAGCGATCCCGAACACGCCCCGCGTCGCGCCCCACCTTCGCCAACAGCTTGCGCGCCTCGCGAGCCAACACGCGAGCGCTGTCCAACGCCAACCCCGAATCGGTGGGATAACGCACGTCGGCCTCCACCACAGTCGAGTCGATCCTCACCGCCCGCGGACGAAACCGCTTCTCCCGCCTGGCCGCCTCGATCACCACCCTGGTGATCTCGTTCACCACCCCGGCCCCGAGCCGGCGAGTCAACTTGCGCACCGTTGACTCGTCCGGGACCCGCTCCCCCAGCGCGATCAGACAGAACCGCCGCAGATGAATCGAGTCCGACACCTCCCGCATCAACGTCTCGTACCCCCAGCCGGTGCGCTGCTTGATCACCATCAACCGCACGTACGTGGCCATCGAGATCGTCGGGCGACCATAAGTGAGCGCTTCGCGCTGCCAAACCGACACGATCGGCTCCAACAGCACCGGATCGCTCAGCAGCACATCCAACGCCGCCAAACCCTCCGGCAGCGCCCGCACCTCGCCCGGCAACACCTCGTCCCACAACGACTCGACCTGCCCGCCAGCCAGCCGCAGCATTCACAACCTCCTCGACCAAGAAAGTGACCATTTGCAGGCCGAATTCTCTTGATCAGACCGGACGGAACCACCAACTATTTCCGGGGCAAGTAACTAGTTGGCGCTGCTCGACGAGTGCCCCCCAAAGTTCATTTACCGCGTTGAGGCGCGCCGCGTCAACGACGCTGCTGGTGAGGAGTCGGCGAACGTCGCCGGAGTTGGCTCGGATGCTCTGCGCGCCACGTCGTATGAGGATGTCCCCGGAGCGGAAGAGCGGAGGTCCGGACGCCAGGTTGCCGTCAATCGCGGCGAGGACGGGCTGGGACATCCTGCGCCGGAAGTAGATGATGCCAAAGCGTTTCGGCGCCGACTCCGCAGCCGGGACTACCTGGTGCTCGGCC